>PXAU01000346.1 GCA_003567075.1 Trueperaceae bacterium | reverse complement strand
TGGCGTAGGCTGACCTAGCGACGACACCACCAGGACCCTCCGGGAGCGTGCCCATGTTCGATCCCACCGACCACCCCCACCGCCGCTTCGATCCCCTGCAGGGGCATTGGGTGCTGGTCTCGCCGCACCGCATGAAGCGCCCCTGGCAGGGCCAGGTGGAACCGCTACCGCCGGAGTCGAAACCCGAGTACGACCCGGACTGCTACCTCTGCCCCGGCAACGAGCGCGCCGGCGGCCACCACAACCCTCCCTACGACGACGTGTTCGTGTTCACCAACGACTTCGCGGCGCTGCTGCCCGACGCTCCGCCGGAGCCCGCGCCGGAGCATCCCTTGCTACGCAGCGAGGGCGTGCAGGGCACCTGCCGGGTGCTGTGCTTCTCGCCGCGCCACGACCTGACCCTCTGCGAGCTCCCGATCGCGCAGTTGCGCCGGGTGGTCGACCTGTGGGCCGAGCAGACCACGGAGCTGGGGCAGCGCTACGCCTGGGTGCAGGTGTTCGAGAACAAGGGCAGCGTGATGGGCGCCTCCAACCCGCCCCCGCACGGGCAGATCTGGGCGCTCTCGCAGCTGCCGACCCTGGCGGCGCGCGAGCACGAGCGACAGCGCGCGTACCATGCCGAGCACGGCCGACCCCTGTTGCTCGACTACGCAGCCGCCGAGCTCGAGCGGGGCGAGCGGGTTGTGGTGCGCAACGAGCACTGGCTGGCGCTGGTGCCGTACTGGGCCACCTGGCCGTTCGAGCTGCTCCTCCTGCCCGCGCAACGGCACGTCGCCCGTCTGCCCGACCTCACCGGCGTTGAACGCGACGCCCTGGCCGACCTGATGAAGCGGGCCTTCACCCGGCTCGACAACCTGTTCCAGACGTCGTTCGCTTACTCGTTCGGGTGGCACGGCGCGCCCTTCCTGGGCAACGCGTCCGAGGACGCCGACGGCCGCGAGGCCTGGCAGCTGCACGCCCACGTGCTACCGCCGCTGCTGCGCTCGGCCACGGTGCGCAAGTTCATGGTGGGGTTCGAGCTCCTGTCCGAAGCGCAGCGCGACCTGACGCCCGAGCAGGCGGCCGAGCGGCTCCGCTCGCTCTCCGAGCGCCACTACCTGGAGCAGGCATCGGAGGGACCGCGGTGAGCACAGCGACCAATCCCGTCGAGCGCGTGCAGCAGGCCTTCGAGCGCGAGTACGGACGCCCCTGCGAGGCGCTCGTGCGAGCGCCCGGGCGGGTGAACTTGATCGGCGAGCACACCGACTACAACGACGGCTTCGTGCTGCCGATGGCCTTGGATCGCGCTGCCTACGTGGCGCTCGTGCCGCGCACCGACGGCGTGGTGCGGCTGCTGGCGCTCGACCTGGACCAGCGCGGCAGCTTCGACGTCGCCAGCGCCCGGCGGCGCGACGCCCGCGGCGACCCGCACGCCGAGGAGGGCGGTTGGCTGGAGTACCCGCGGGGCGTCGCCTGGGCCTTGCAGGAGGCCGACGCGCATGCGCTGCGCGGCTTCGACGGGGTGCTCGCCTCGGACGTGCCGCGCGGTGCCGGGCTATCCTCCTCGGCGGCGGTGGAGTTGGTCATCGCCGCGGCCTTCCAGAAGGCCTCTGGCTTCGTCTGGGACGCGTCAGAGGTGGCGCGCAGGATGCAGCGCGCCGAGAACCACTGGGTGGGCGTGGCCAGCGGCATCATGGACCAGCTCGTGGGCGCTGCCGCGGTCGAGGGCCACGCGCTCTTGATCGACTGCCGCGACCTGGCCACGCGCCCCGTGCCGCTGCCGCCGGGCCACGCCGTGGTGGTGCTCGATACCGGTACCCGGCGCGGGTTGGTCGGGAGCGCCTACAACGAGCGCCGCGAGCAGTGCGAGGCGGCGGCGCGGACGCTGGGCGTGCGCGCGCTGCGCGACGCCGACCTGGCCGCGCTCGAGGCGCGAGCCAGCGCGCTCGAGCCCGTCGTCTACCGTCGCGCCCGCCACGTGATCAGCGAGAACCAACGCGTGCTCGACGCCGTGACGGCGCTGGAGGCCGGCGATGCGGTCAGCTTCGGCCGGCTCATGGACGCCAGCCACGAGAGCCTGCGCCACGACTTCGAGGTGTCGAGCCCGGCGCTCGACCAGGTCGTGGCTGCGGCGCGTTCGGCCCCCGGTTGCCGGGGGGCGCGCATGACCGGCGCAGGGTTCGGCGGTTGCGGCGTGGCCTTGGTCGACGACGACGCCATCGACGCCTTCGTGGCGCAGGTCGCCGAGACGTACGCGCGCACCAGCGGGTTTGACGGCACGTTCCTGGTCGCGAGCGCCGCGGCCGGCGCCGGCAGGGTCGACCTCGACCCGGCCTGAACGGGAACCGCGTCCGAACAGCGCGCACGAGGGGCACGTCCGATCCCTGCACCCGCGGGGCACGTCAACCGTGGATCAGGAAGGTCCAGACCACCACCGCGGCCACCGTGAGCGTCGCCAGCAGCGCTCGCAGGAGCGGGCGCCGCACGCGGCGGCGCCGGTTGCGGCCGAGCCGGAGCGGCGGCGGCTCGGGATGCGGCCGCTCCCAGGGAAGCAGCAGCACGACGAGTCCCGCCACCGCGTGCAGCGGCAGCAGCTCCGCCCGGGGCCCCTCGAGCGCCAGCTGCCCCACCAGCGCCAGTCCCACCAGCAGCGCCAGCGCGCCGCGCAGCGCGGCGCCGCCTGGGCCCAGCGCCAGCACCGCCACGGCTCGTAGCGCCAGCAGCCCGGCGATGGCCAAGGTCCACCAAGGCCAGGCCGGGAGCAGATCGAGGAGCGCGTCGATTGTCATGGCGCGGCTGGGGTGGTCGCCGCCGGTCGCGGCGGCGCGGCGACGATCACGCCCTCGCCGGCGAGGGCGTCGAGGGCGCCGCTGTCGAGACCGAGCACCGCGCCGAGGATCTCGCGCGTGTGCTCGCCCACCCGGGGCGGCGCGACCGGCTCGACCGCATGCTGGCCGAAGGGGCTGGCGACCATCGGCAGCGGCCCCGCCTCCGGGTGCGCCACCGTCCGCACCAGCCCTCGCGCCGCGGTCTGCGGGTCGGTGAGGGCGTCAAGGAGCGTCGCCACGGGTGTGGCCGGGACGCCAGCGGCGAGCAAGGCGTCGATCCAGCGCCGTCGCGGCGCGGTCATGAAGCGCTCGGCGAGCAGCGGCACGAGCACCTCGCGCTCACGCACCCGGCCGGCGTTGGTGACGAAGCGGGGGTCACGGGCGAGCTCGGGGACGCCGATGACGCCCGTCAAGCGCTCGAACTGGCGGTCGTTGCCGCAGGCGACCACGAAGGCACCGTCGGCGGCCTCGAAGGCCTGGTACGGGACGATGGTGGGGTGGGCGCTGCCGAGCCGCTCGGGCGCTTGGCCCGTGAGCAGGGTGGCTTGCGACTGGTTCACCAGGCTCGCCAGCGTCACGTCCCACAGCGCCATGTCGAGGTGGCTGCCGAGGCCAGTCCGCTCGCGCTCCTGCAGGGCTGCCAGCACACCGACGGCGGCGTGGAGTCCGGTGAGGACGTCGATCCAGGCCACGCCCACCTTGGCGGGTGGAGCGTCGGCGTGGCCGGTCATCGCCATCACGCCGGTGAGCGCCTGCAGCGCCACGTCGTAGCCGGGCTCGCGCGCACGCGGGCCGGTGCCGCCGAAGCCGGTGATCGAGCAGGTGACGAGGCGCGGGTAGCGTGCGCGCAGTTGGCTCGGCTCGAGCCCGTAGCGGACGAGGTCGCCCACCTTGAAGTTCTCGATCAGCACGTCGGCATGGCCGGCCAGGTCACGCACCAACGCGGCACCGCGGGGGTCCTTGAGGTCGATCGCCAGCGAGCGCTTGCCGCGGTTGACGCTCATGAAGTAGCCCGACTCCACCGCTCGGCCTTCGGCATCCTCGGCGAACGGGGGCCCCCAGCCACGCGTGTCGTCGCCGCGCGGCGGCTCCACCTTCCACACCGTCGCGCCCAGGTCGGCCAGCACCTGGGTGGCGTACGGGCCGGCCAGCACGCGTGAGAGGTCGAGCACGTGGAGACCGCGCAACACGATCTTCGAGTCTACCGCGCCCCACGGGCCCGGGCACGCGAACGCTCCATGATGGTCCTCATGTGAAGAGGCTTCATGGAATCTTCATGCTTGTAGCGCCGAAGGTTGCTTTCACGTGGCATCGTGTTAGCCTCCCCCCCACGACCTTGGATATGGAGGCATGACGATGCACAACTTTGCACGGTTCGCACTGCTCGTTGCGGCGAGTTGCTTCGGCCTGGCCTTTGCGCAGCAGACCCTGTCCATCGCCACGGGCGGCACCGGTGGCGTCTACTATCCCGTGGGCGGCGGTTACGCCCAGATCATCGACCAGTTCGTCGACGGCTTCAGCGGCTCGGTCGAGGTGACGAACGCCTCGGTCGAGAACGTCGCGTTCATCTCGCGCGGCGACAGCGACCTGGCACTGGCCCTGGCCGACACCGTGCTGGCGGCCTACGAGGGCACCGGCCGCTTCGGGCCCGAGGGTGAGCTCCCGCAGCTCGACAACCTGCGGGTGATCACCATCGCCTACGCCAACGCGGTGCACGTCATCACGCTCGAAGGCTCGGGCATCGAGAGCCTGGCCGACCTGGTCGGCAAGCGCGTCTCGGTGGGCGCGCCCGGATCGGGCACCGAGGTCTCGGCCCAGACGATCCTGAACGCCAACGGCATCACGTACGACGACTTCTCGGTGCAGCGGCTCTCGGTGAACGAGACCGCCGACGCCCTGCGCGACGGCACGATCGACGCTGGCTTCTGGTCCGGCGGCGTCCCCACCGGCGCGGTGCTGAGCCTGGCCGAGACGCGCCAGATCGCGTTAGTGCCGCTCAGCGAGGACGAGGTGGCGAACGTGATCGCGGCCGACCCCACCTTCATCCCCTTCACCTTCGCGGCCGACGCCTACCGCGGCATCGCCGATACGCCAAGCGTCGGCACGCCCAACCTACTGATCGCCTCGAGCGACATGCCGGCCGAGCTGGCGTACGCCTTCACCAAGGCGCTGTTCGAGAACATCGAGGGGGTGCGCGCCATCCATCCGTCCGCCAACCAGACGGTGCCTGAGATCGCCGTCAACTCGCCGGTGCCGCTGCACGTGGGCGCCATCCAGTACCTCGAGGAGATCGGGATCGCCGTACCCGACCGCCTCAGGGTCGACTGACCGCAGCGAGTGCCGTGCGCCCCCAGGGGCAGGGCAACGGCCGGAGGGGCAGGCGCAGGAAGCGTCTGCCCCTGCTCGTCTGGGCGCTGCTCGGCTTCACGCTGCTCAGCGTGAGCGCGGGGCTCATGGTGTACGACGCGCTCTTCCGGCCCGGGCCCGAGCTGCTCGTGCGCGCCGAGGACGGCGAGGCGATCCTGCGGCTGCCGCTGCGCGGCGACCCCACCTGGGAGGTGCGCTGGGTGCACTCGGTGGCGGGTATCGTAGTGCGAGACATCTACGCATGGAGGGACGGGCGCATGCTCCTGACGGACACGCTCACGCCGACGCTCGACGTTGCCGGTCTCGGCCATACGCCGGGCCGCGGCGAGCTGCGCGACGACGGCGAAGGCGGGGTGTGGATCGCCGAGATCGACGAGCCTGTGCCCGAGGCGGGGTACTGGATGCGGGTCGGTAGCTCGCAGGCGCCGACCGTGCTGGTGCACGGGGCGAGCGAGTACGATCTCAGCCACGCGCATGCTGGTGAGCGCGTGCGCGTACAGGTCGAAACGCCATGAAGCACCGCGCGCCGAGCATCATGGTCGAGGTCGAGCGGCCGGCGCCGCCGATCGCGGCGTGGGTCGCCGCGCTCGTGACGCTGCTGGCCTTGGTGCTCGGGGGATTCCAGCTCTACACCGCCGGCGTCCAGCCCTTCAACCTGTTCGTCCAACGCGGCTTCCCCCTGACGCTGGTGCTGGTGATCGCCTTCCTGGTCTTCCCGTTCGGGCGCCGGAGACGCAGCTGGCGTGGCTGGCTCATCGACGGCGCCTTCATCGCCGGCGCCCTCTACGGCGGCTGGTACTTGCTCGCCAACCTCGACGCCATCATCGCGCGCGCCGGTTTCTTCCGGCCCGAGGACATCCGCGCCGGGATCATCATGACCCTGGTGCTGCTCGAGGCGTCCCGCCGCGTGATCGGTCTCACCATCACGCTGATCGGTGCGACCTTCATCCTCTACGCCATGGCAGGGCCGCGCGGCGCGCTGCCCTGGCTGGGCGAATTCCTGCCCGGCATCCTGGCCCACCGCGGCTACGCCTTCGATCGGATCGTCGCCACGCTCTACCTCGGTCAGGAAGGGATCTTCGGGCTGCCGCTAGGCGTCGCCGCCACGGTGGTGTTCACCTTCGTGCTCTTCGGGGCGTTCCTGGAAACCACCGGCGCCGGCAAGTTCTTCATCGACCTGGCCTACTCCGCTGCCGGTCGCGCGCGTGGCGGGCCGGCCAAGGCCGCGGTGGTGGCGTCGGGCTTCATGGGTTCGATCTCCGGCAGCGCCATCGCCAACGTCGTCACCTCGGGCGCCTTCACCATCCCGCTGATGAAGCGCCTCGGCTACAGACCCCAAGAGGCCGGCGGCGTCGAGGCTGCAGCCTCCACCGGGGGCCAGATCATGCCACCCATCATGGGGGCCGGCGCCTTCCTGATGGCGGAGTACACCGGGCTCCCGTACGCCGAGATCGTGCGCTTGTCGCTGCTGCCGGCGCTGCTCTACTTCGCCACGGTGTTCCTGTTCGTCGACATCATCGCGGTCAAGCGCGGCATGCACGGCATGAAGAGCAGCGAACTGCCGCGGCTGGGCGCGGTGTTCAAGGCGGGCTGGTACTACCTGGTGCCGCTCGCGATCCTCATCTGGTTCCTGCTCCAGAACGTCTCCCCCAACCGCGTCGGGTTCGTTGCGATTCTGGCCATCCTGGCGGTCTCGCTGCTGCGCTGGCTGCTGCGGCGCTTCGTGCTGCGCTTAGCGCCAGACGACCTCCCCCAGCGGATTCCGCTCCCCGCCGCCGGCCTGCTGGGTCTGCGCCGCGTGGTCGGGGCGCTCGAGACCGGCGCGCGCAACGCCGTGCCGGTCACCGTCGCCTGCGCGGTGGCGGGCATCGTGGTCGGCATGATCGGGCTCACGGGCTTGGGGCTCAAGTTCTCGGGCCTGATGATGGCCTTCTCCGGCGGCA
>PXAU01000249.1 GCA_003567075.1 Trueperaceae bacterium | reverse complement strand
GACCCGGCAGCGCGTTACCGCGCGTTGGAAACGGACCTCGGCCGTTCCTTCGCCACGCGGGTCGATGCCCCAGCCAGCCCCGCCGCGAAGGCCGCGCTCAAGGTCCTGAGCACCGCTGACGTGCGCGCCGCGGAGTTGGCCGGCGACCCGATCGAGGCGGTGATGACCACCGCGCCCGGCAACGGCGCCGCCATCGGCGGGCTCAAGGTGGTGACCGCCAACGGCTGGTTCGCCGCGCGCCCTTCGGGCACTGAGGACGTCTCGAAGGTCTACGCCGAGAGCTGGGTGTCCGAAGCGCACTTGGGTCGCCTGGTCGAGGAGGCGACAGCGTTGGTGGCGGCAGCGACCGGCTGAGGTCGCCAGCGCGACGCGGTTGGGCCCGCGAGCGGGGCTCGGCTCAGCGAGTGCCGCTCGGCTCAGCGAGTGGGGACGCTCAGGATGGGAACCGACGAGGACCGTAGCAACGCGTCGGCACGGGAGCCCATGACCAGCCCGGCGACCGGCCCGTGGCGCCGGAGGCCAACCACGATGGCGTCGGCGCCGACGTCCTGCGCGATTGCCGGTAGCACCTCGATGGGGTTGCCTGGACGGACCGCCAGCCGTTCCGCCCGGCCGGCAGCCAGCGTCTCGAGCTGGGTGTTGGCGTGCGAGGCGTCTGCGTCCCCGTTCTCGATGACGTGTGCGAGCACCAGCTTCAGGCCGGCGCGCAGCGCCAGCTCGGTGGCGAAACCCCAGGCCGCGAGCGAGGCCTGGCGGAAGTCGCTGGCGACGAGCAGCCGTCGGATGCTGGTGACCGAGCAGGTGTCGCGGGCGGTGAGCACCGGGGTGTTGGTGCGGCGCACCACGCGCCCGGCGGTACCGCCAAGGAAGACATCGTCGAGCGGGCTCTGGCCGTGCGCGCCCATCACCACCAGGTCGTGCTCGGCAGCCAGGCGGAGGAGCTCGGGCAGCGGCTGACCGGGGACCAACTCGGCGGTCCCGTCCGGGCCGGCCATCTCGCGCAGACGCTGGCGCAGCCGCTGCTCTTCGGCGGCTTGCTCGGCGTCGATGCGCTGCTTGAGCATCGCGTCGATGGAGTCGAGGTAGGCGCGCACGTAGGGGGCGCCACCGGCGTCGTCATAGCGAGGCAGCACGTGCACCACGTGCAGTTCCGCGGCGAGCCGGGCTTGCAGGTCGTGCGCCAGGATACGGGCGAGTTCGGCGGTCTTCGAGAAGTCGGTCGGGTGCAGGATGCGCATGGTGTCGCTCCTCTGCTGCGGGCGTACGGACCCATGGATCCGCCGCCGCCACGAACTCGTGCTGTACCACCATGCTAGCAGCCGCCCGAGGGTTCGGCACGACGCTGCCTGTCCCAGTTGGGCATAAAGGGGGCCGGCCACCGTGAGCGGGCTGCCGGGGGTGGTCACGGTGACCGGCGTCGGGCGTCGACCGAGCGCGGAGCGCCCGGGTGGGCGTCCGACCTATCCATGAGACACCGCTGCGCTGCGCCGCCCGTCCGTTGAATTCCGACACGGCGCGTCGGGCCGAAGACGGCACATCACCGGGTCATCCGTCCTAGTCTGGAGGTGCGCCGCGGCCGCGCGGTGTGGCGTGAAAGCGCGGTGTCGCGGTGCGGGAGGGAACGCATGTACCAACGCATCCTGATACCGACCGACGGCAGCGCGTGCGCCATGAAGGCCGTCCACGAGGGACTGGGTCTGGCCAAGCAGCTCGGCTCCGAGGTCACCTTCCTCTACGCGTTGGAGAACCCGCTCACGACAGGCACCGCCACCCCTGAGTCGCTGCCGTACTCGGCACAGCTCTGGGAGGACCTCAAGCAGACCGCCGACGAGGCGCTGCGTGAGGCGGTGGCGGCGGCCGAAGCGTTAGGCGTGAGGGCCACCGCTAAGCGGGTCGACAACCAGGCCCCGGTCACGGCCATCCTCAACGCGTCGGAGGACCACGACCTGGTGGTGATGGGGACCCATGGCCGGCGCGGCTTCAACCGCTGGATGTTCGGCTCGGTGGCCGAGGGCGCCTTGCGCCGCGCTAGCAAGCCCTTCCTGCTCATCCGAAGTGACGAGGCCGGGGACTGACGGCGGCGTCCCGGCGGTTCGCAGTGGGCGCCGGTGACGCCGTAGCATGGCTGGCATGATCGTGCCCACCAGGACCCCCGCCACCGTTTCGGTCTCGCGCCACGCTGATGCCGACGAGGCGGGCCGTCGTACCCGCGAGCTGGAGACGCTGCACCGCTTGGCGCAGCGCGTGGCGGCGGAGAACGACCCGCGCGGTGTGCTCGAGCGGGCCTTGGAGACGCTCGTCGCCATGGGCTGGTTCGAGTGCGGCGAGGCGCTGCTCGACGAAGACGGCGCGCTGACGACGGTGGCGGTGGGCGCCTGCTCGGTCGACCAGGTCGGTGCCTGCGCGTTGCGCTCGAGCCTGGCCGAGGTGGCGCGCGAGGCCCTGCGCCGCGGCGCCATCATGCAGCGCGGGTCGTGGCGGCTGGTGCCGGTGGGGCCGGCGGCGCTGCTGGCACTGGCGGGCACAGCCGACGTCTCGGGATCGTTCCTGGCGGCGGTGGTCGAGTTGGTCCACGCCGCCTTGAAGCGCACGCACCTGCACGCGCGTCTGGCCGAGAAGGAACAGCAGCGCTCGCGGCTGTTGCGGGCGGTGCTGTCGGCGCAGGAGGAGGAGCGCGGTCGCATCTCGCGCGACCTCCACGACCAGATCGGCCAGTCGCTCACGGCGTTGCTGTTGGGCTTGGATCGCAACCTCGAGGCGCCCGACCCTGACGACCTGGCGAAGCTCAAGGAGATCGCCGCCATCACCCTCGCCGACGTGCGCCGCATCGCCCTCGACCTGCGCCCCTCCGTGCTCGACGAGCTCGGCCTGGAGGCGGCGCTCAGGCGCTACGCGCGCGACACCCACGAGCGCTACCAGATCGACGCGCGGGTGCTGGTGACGCTGCCGCAACGCCTCGGGCACCAGGAGGAGACGGTGCTCTACCGCGTGGCGCAGGAGGCCCTCACGAACGTGGTCCGGCACGCTCGCGCTTCGGCGGTGTCGGTGGTGGTCACTGCCTCGCACGGTGGCGTGCAGCTGGTGGTCGAGGACGACGGCATCGGCTTCGATCCGGCCGGCCTGGCCGCCGCCGAACAGGTCGGGTTGATGGGCATGCGTGAACGCATCGAGCTGCTCGGTGGCAGCTTGCGCATCGAGAGCGCGGCGGGGGAGGGCTGCTCGGTCTACGCGCGCTTGCCGAGCCGGCACGCTTGAGCCCGGCGCGCACCAGGGCCGCCATGTCGGAAGCCGGTGCGCCGCGTGTGCGGCTCTTCCTTGTCGACGACCACGCCATCGTGCGCGCCGGCATCAAGGCGCTCCTGGCCCACCACGCCGGCTTCGAGGTGGTGGGCGAGGCCGACAACGGCGAGGAGGCCCTGCTGCGCGTCCGCGAGGCCGCTCCGGACGTGGTGCTGCTCGACCTGTCGCTGCCGGGCATGAACGGCATCGAGACCGCCCGCGCCATGAAGCGCCTGCAGCCTTCGGCGCGCCTGGTGGCGCTGTCGATGCATGAGGACCCCGAGTACGTGCAGGGCTTCCTGGAGGCCGGCGGCAGCGGTTACGTGCCCAAGAGCTCGCTCGAGACGCAACTCGTCGACGCCATCCTGGCCGTCGCCAGGGGCGAGTACTACGCGCCCGCGAGGCTGCTGGCCGAGCTGGCACGCGAGATGGCGCAGGCCGATCCCTTCCGGCACGTCAAGCTCACCGGCCGCGAGCTCGAGGTGGTGACCCAGATCGCCGAGGGCAACACCTACCGCGAGATCGCCGAAGCGCTGGGGATCTCCGAGAAGACCGTCGCGACCTACCGCGAGCGCGCCTCGGAGAAGCTCGGGGTGCGCAGCCGGGCCGAGCTCGTGCGCTGGGCGCTCGAGCGCGGTTTGGTGGGCTGAAGCGCGTTACGGGAGCACTGCGCGAGCGCAGCGCTCGGGCAGTGCTAGAGCCGATCGAACGATTCCACCGCCAGCACGAAGACGATGGCGCCGCCGACGGGCACCTCCATCGGCTGGCTGGCGAAGGCGCCCTCGACGGCGTGCAAGGGTGAACCCGCCGTCACGACCTTGGTGCGCTCGCGGCAGTTCGCGTGGATGACCTCCTTCACGCTGGCTACCTCGCGGTCCTCGACCCCGATAAGCAAGGTGGTGTTCCCCTCACGCAGGAACCCGCCTGTAGAGGCCAGCTTGGTCGACTGGTGGCCGTGCTCGCGCAAGGCTTGCTCGAGCTTGCCGACGTCCGCGTCTTGCACGATGGTCAGCAGCAGTTTCACGGTGTCGGCATGGTAGCAGGTCGCGAGGATCGTGGTGTGAGGTCGTGCCCCAGGTCGTGCCCCAGGTCGCGCCCCAGGTCGCGCACAGGTCGCGCCCGAGGTCGCGCACAGGTCGCGCACAGGTCGCGCGTGGTGGTCGGCGCCAGGCTCGACGGCGGCATCGCTGGGGTGGCAGCTGGGCATGCGGTAGGCTGCTTGAACATGCGCCGCGGCGACCACGTTGACGTCGACCGGCGGCGACGCCCGGTGCAGCCTCGTCCGCGGCAGACCTGCGTGACCGCATGAGCGCACCGTCCCAGGAGAGCTAACGTGAACGAGCGAGACCTGACCCTGATGCGCGAGAAGCACGCGCAGCTCGATGCTCTGCTACCGACGCTGCCGGCCGACGCCTGGATCGTGTTCTGCCGCGAGGGCAGCGACCGTTCGACGCTGCTCTTCGCCGGCGAGCCGATGGTGGGCCTCTCCGCTTTCGTGTTCACGCGCGCGGGCGACAAGATCGCCGTGGTCGCCGACTACGACCGCATGGCGATCGAGGCGCCCGGCGTGTTCGGCGAGGTGATCGCGTACGGCCGCGAGGGCCTGCCGCAGCACCTTCGGGACGTGATCACGCGGCTCGCGCCGAGCTCGTACGCGCTCAACCAGCACGTCGACGACTACCTCGTCGACGGCCTCACGCTGGGCCTGTTGCGCAAGCTCGAGCAGATCCTCGGCGACGACACGATCGGCCGCCGGGCGGCGTCGTCGGCGCCGGTGCTCGAGCCCTTGCGGGCCCGCAAGACGCCCGAGGAGCTACGGCGCTTGACGCGCGCCGTCGAGATCACGCAGCAGCTCCACACCGAAGCCGGCGAGTTCATGCGCAGCGGCATGACGGAGCGCGAGGGGGCCGAGTTCCTCAAGCGGCGGCAACGCGAGCTGGGCGTGACGCACTCGTTCAGCGACGGGGCGGCAGTCATGACCGGCCGGGCCGGCCTCGGACACCGCACCGCCGGCGAGGCACCCATCACCCCGGGCGACACCGTCGTGATCGACATGGGCGTGTTCGTCGAGGGCTACACCAGCGACGTGATGCACACGTACTACGTGCTGCGCGAGGGGGAGGAGACGCCGCCGCCGGAGGTGCAGCACCGCTTCGATGCCGCCATGACCGCCGTGCACCGCTCGGTGGCGGCGATGCGCCCCGGTGTGCGCGGGCACGAGGTCGATGCGGTGGCTCGCACCACCCTGGAGCAGTTCGGGGTGGAGCCCTACACGCATGCGCTCGGTCACCAGATCGGCCGCACCGTGCACGACGGCGGCACCACGCTCGCGCCCTTGGGCGAACGCTACGGCGACCGCGGCTTGGGTGCGCTCGTCGAGGGCGAGGTCTACACCATCGAGCCGGTGGTGCACGGCGTCACGGACGTCGACGGCCACCCGATCGGGCCGGAACAGGACGTGGTCGTCACCGCCGACGGGGCGCGCTTCCTGTCCACCCCGCAAGCCAGCCTGACGCTGGTGCGTTAGGTGGGTGACGGGTACGGTGAAGGTGTGAGGACGCGATGCTGAAGTACATCGTTCGGCGGCTGGTCTCGCTCGTGTTCATCTTGCTGGGCGTCTCGATCATCGTCTTCATGCTGGTGCACCTAGCACCCGGCGACCCGGTTCGGATCATGCTCGGCGAGGACGCCACCGAGGCCGACGTGGAGCGGCTCAACCGCATCTACGGCTTCGACCGGCCGCTGCCGGTGCAGTACTTCCTGTGGCTCGGCAACGCGCTGCGGGGCGACCTTGGCACCGGCATCCGCAGCCAGCTGCCGGTGACCCTGCTCATCATGGAGCGCATGCCCGCCACCATCGAGATGGCGGTGTGGTCGCTGGTGCTCGCGATCGGAGTTGGTATCCCGCTCGGGGTGCTCTCGGCCGTCAGGCGCAACTCCTGGGTCGACTTCGGCTCCATGTTCGCCGCGCTCATCGGCGTCGCCGCGCCCAACTTCTGGGTTGGGCTGATCCTGCTGTCGCAGATCGCGCTGCACGTCCCCTGGCTCCCGATCGGTTCGCGCGGGCCGAGCTTCCCGGACGCCCTGATCGCGATCGTCACGCGCCTCGACTTCGTGGTGTTCTGGGACCACTTCCGCTACGTGCTCCTGCCGGCGTTGGCGCTGGGCACCTCGATCATGGCGCTGATCACGCGCCTGACGCGCTCGAGCCTGCTGGAGGTGCTCAACCGCGACTACGTCCGCACCGCCCGCGCGAAGGGGCTGCGGCCGGTCAAGGTGGTGTACGGCCATGCGCTCAAGAACGCCCTGCTGCCGGTGATCACGGTCGTTGGCGTGCAGTTCGGGGCGCTGCTGGGCGGCGCCATCGTGATCGAGGTGGTGTTCGCCTGGCCGGGCGTGGGGCGCTTGATCGTGAGCGCCATCAGCCAGCGCGACTTCCCGGTGGTGCAGGGCAGCGTGCTGATGCTGGCCATCGTGTTCGCGCTCGTGAACCTGCTGGTCGACCTCTCCTACAGCCTGGTGAACCCGAGGATCCGCTATGGCTAGTGCTTCCGCCGCACCCCCCGTCGGCGCGCCGACGCGCCGACGCATGAACCCGACGCTGCGTCGGGCGTTGCGCAACAAGAGCATCATGTTCGGTTCGGTCATCATCCTGGCGCTGTTGATCGTTGCCGCGATCGGCCCCTGGATCACGCCGATGGATCCCCTGCGACAGGACATCTGGGAGCGCTACGCCGCCCCGCAGGGCCTGTGGGTGGATGGCGAGTTCAACACCCGCTACATCCTGGGCGCCGACGAGTTGGGTCGCGACCTGCTCTCGCGCCTGATCGTGGGCGCGCGCGTGTCGCTGCTGGTCGGGCTCATCGCCACGGGCATCTCGCTCGTGTTCGGGGTGATCCTGGGCGCCATCTCCGGCTACGTGGGCG
>PXAU01000302.1 GCA_003567075.1 Trueperaceae bacterium | reverse complement strand
TGTTCCCGTTTCGTTCGCCACTACTCAGGGAATCGATGTTTCTTTCTGTTCCTCTGGGTACTTAGATGTTTCAGTTCCCCAGGTTCCCTCCACATGCGCTATGGATTCACGCATGGGTACACGAGGTTCGCTCGTGTGGGTTTCCCCATTCGGAAATCCCCGGATCAAAGCTAGCTTCCAGCTCCCCGAGGCTTATCGCAGGTAGCCACGTCCTTCATCGGTTCGGCAGCCAAGGCATCCACCGTGTGCCCTTAGTAACGTAACCATCGATCGGTTAACGCTTGTAAGAGTGGTTCGACACGCGATCACTCGACTCGGATCGAATACTCGATCTTGTGTCTTTCGATCGCAAGAACTCGTTGCGATTTCATCGTCTAGGACGACGACAACGCTTCGAGCTCAGGATGCTCATGCTCTCCTATGCGCTTGTCAATGTACGCGCCCCTCTCGCGAGCGGCAAAAGTAATAGTAAACCCCCGGGAGCGGGCGTGTCAAGTCATGGCGACGCGAGCATGCACCGGCGCCCGTGCACGCCACCCGGCCGGCCCGACAGCACGGCGCAGCCGCCGACGATCCCCGCGTCGCGCCGGTAGGATGTTCCATGGTCATCGACCTGAACGGCGACCTGGGCGAGTCGTACGGCCGCTGGCAGGTGGCCGACGAGTCGGCGCTGGTACCGACGCTCACGTCGGTCAACCTCGCCTGCGGCTTCCACGCTGGCGACCCCTCGGCGCTCCGCATCGCGATCCGCCTGGCGGCGACGCATCGGGTCGCGATCGGCGCGCATCCCAGCTACCCCGACCTGCGGGGGTTCGGCCGCGTGCCGATGGCGTTGCCGCCCCATCAGGTGCGCGACGACGTGCTGTACCAGTTGGGCGCGCTGCAGGCGCTCTGCCACGCGGAGGGCGAGCCGCTGCGGCACGTGAAGCCGCACGGCGCCCTCTACCACGCGGTGGCAGAGGACCCTGCCATCGCCGAGGCCTTCGCCGAGGCCGTCGCGGCGTTCGACGCCAGCTTGCCGGTCATGGTCCGTGCTCGTTCCGCGGCGGAGGAGGTGATCGAGAGCGCCGGGCTCCGGGTGCTGCCCGAGGCCTTCCTCGATCGCGGCTACCTGCCCGACGGGGGACTCGTGCCGCGCCACCGCCCTGGGGCGCTGCTCGGTGACGCCGCCGAGATCGCCGAGCGGGCCGTGCTGCTCGCGCGTGACGGTCGCGTCCAGGCCGTGGACGGCAGTTGGCTCCAGCTCTCCCCGGCGACGCTGTGTCTGCACGGCGACGCGGTTGCGGTGGTCCGCACGGCCCGCCGCGTACGCGACGCCCTGGTCGGGGCCGGCGTGCACCTGCAGCCAGCCTCGGCGTGACGTGGCACGGGCGAGCGATCTGCCGAGCTACACGCTGCTCGATCGAGACGGCCTGCGCTGGCGGGTGTTCGCGGCGGGACCAGCGGCCGCCTATCTCGAAGCCGAGGCTGCGCCGTCCCCAGGCTTGACGCGGCGCCTGGCGGCGCAGCGGGCGGGGCTGTGGCGCACGCGTCCGCGTAGCGTCCATGACCTCGTACCGGCCTACTGCAGCCTGTTGGCCGAGTTCCGTGCAGGCGCGGCCGTGGCGGAAGTGGTGGACTGGCTGCGCACGGCCGTCGATGCGCCCGATGACCCGCTCGCGCTCGGCGCCGGCGCACCGGAAGCCGCCGCTGGCGACGCCGGCGCGACGCGTGCGCACCACCGCATCCGCGTCGCCTACGGTGCGCACGCGGATCGCGAGGCCCTGGAGCGCGCCAGCGGTAGGTCCTTCGACGCCCTCGTCGCCGAGCACGCGGCGGCGAGCTACACCGTCGCCTTCATCGGCTTCACGCCCGGGTTCCCGTACCTGCTCGGGCTGCCACCCGGGCTGGCGCTGCCGCGGCGCGAGCGGCCCGCAGCGCGCATCCCGGCTGGCGCCGTCGCGATCGCTGGCGCCCAGGCCGGCATCTACCCGAGCGCCAGCCCAGGCGGCTGGTGGGTCCTTGGCATCACGGACGCGCGGCTCTTCGACGTGCGCCGCGATCCCACGGCGCTCCTCGCCAGCGGCGACACCGTCCGCTTCGTACCCACGCCGCCCGAGGCGCTCGAAAGGCTCCCGCCGCTGCCCGCATCGGCGCCTCCGGCGCCGCTGGCGCCGGAAGACGCCGTGCTGCGCATCGACGACATCTGGCCGGGTGCCGCAACGCTGCAGGCCGGACCACGAGCGGCGGTCGGCCACCTGGGCATGGCCCAGGCCGGCGCGCTCGATCAGGGCGCTTTCCAGGCGGCGCAGGAGATCGTGGGGGCGTCACGCCACAGCGCGGCCTTGGAGCTCGTCGTGCCGCATCTCACGCTCGACGTGCTGCACCCCACCACGCTGGTCGTGACCGGCGGTGGCGCCGACCTGCGTATCGACGGTCACCCGGCGGCCACCTGGCGCGCGCACACGCTCAGGGCCGGCGCCCGAATCCAGCTGCGGCCCGCATCCGGCCGTGCCGGCGGCGCGAACGCCGGCGGCGCGAGCATCGGCGGCGCGACCACCTACCTCGCCGTCGCGGGAGGCGTGCGCTGGCCCTGGCACGACGCGGCCCACCCCGATCTGCACGCCGTCCAGAGCACCGACCTGAGGGCCGGACTCGGTCGGGCACTCCGTCGCGGCGACGCCCTGGCCGTCGCCGGGCCCCCCGCTGCAGCGCGAGCCTGGGTTGGCCGACCCCGCTACGCCGAGCGTGCCTACCTGCGAGTGCATCCTGGCCCGCAACACGACGCGGAGGCGTTGGACGCGCTCATGGCAAGCCGCTGGCGGCTGGCTACGCGCGACCGCACCGGCGCGCGCCTCGACGGACCGCCCCTGGCGCTCGGCCGGCACGAGGTCGTCTCCCAGGGTGTCCCGCTGGGCGCGGTGCAGGTGCCGGCCGACGGGCGACCGCTGGTGTTGCTGGCCGACCGTGGCCGCACTGGCGGGTACGCCGTACCGGCCGTGGTCGACCCCCGCGACCTGTGGCAGCTCGCCCAGGCCGGGTCCGGCAGCGAGGTGTGGTTCCTGCCGCCTGACTGGCGGCGCTGAGGCGCGTCGCGTCGTACCATCGAACGAGCATGGACGACGACGCCACCACGCTCATCGAAGCGTTCCTGAACGAGATGCGCTCGCGCTACGCCGAGGAGATCGAGGCCATCGCCCTCCCCGAGGGAACCATCGAGTACGTTCGGCAGCGCGTCGCCGCCGGCGACCACGAGACGCTGTTGTTCATGCTCAAGCTCGGTTACCTCATGGGCCTGCAGACCGGATTCGCGGCCGGGCAGGCCGGCGCGAGCGAGCCGCCGCGCGGCGGTCCGGGTCCCATCCAGGCCTGAGCCAGGCCAGCGCCCGGCACGGCGCCGAGGGTCAGCGCGAGCCTTCGACCATCCGGCGAGCGGAGAGCTCCAACAGCCGCTGCTGCGCGTCGAGCTTGCGCTGCCCGCGTCGCCGGGGCACGCGTCGGTAGACCCCATCGGCGTGCAGCTCGCGGCCCTTGACCGTGTCGCGCCACTGCACGTCGAGCACCTGGCGCAGCTTGCGTTGCAGACGCGCATCCTCGACCGGGAAGACCGCCTCGACGCGAGCGTCGAGGTTGCGCTGCATCCAATCGGCCGAGCCCACCATCATCCGGTCGTTCCCGCCGTCGCGGAACCAGGCCACCCGCGAGTGCTCGAGGAAGCGTCCCACCACGCTGCGCACGCGGATCGTCTCGGACACCCCAGGCACCCCGGGGCGGAGGCAGCAGATGCCGCGCACCACCAGCTGGATGCGCACGCCGGCGCGCGAGGCGGCGTAGAGGGCGCGGATCACGGCCGGGTCGACCAGGCTGTTCATCTTGGCGAAGATGCCGGCCGGCCGGCCGGCACGAGCGTGTTCGGCCTCGCGCTCGATCGCCGCCAGGAGCTCGCTGCGCACCGTCGATGGTGCCACCCACAGTTTGCGCCAGGTGCCCTGGGTGCTGAAGCCGGTGAGCAGGTTGAACAGGTCCGAGGTGTCGGCGCCGAGCGCTTCGTCGCAGCTGAGCAGACCGAAGTCGGTGTAGAGCTTGGCCGTGGCGGGGTTGTAGTTGCCGGTGCCTAAGTGGACGTAGCGGCGGATCACGCTGCCGCCGCCCGGGTCGCGCTCGCGCCGCACCACGAGCAGTGCCTTGCAGTGCGTCTTGAGCCTCGCGAAGCCGTAGATCACGTGCACCCCGGCGCGCTCGAGCTCGCGCGCCCAGACGATGTTGTTCTCCTCGTCGAAGCGCGCCTTGAGCTCGACCAGCGCGGTCACCAGCTTGCCGTTGCCGGCCGCGCGCGCGAGCGCCGCCACTACCGGCGAACGGCTGCCCACCCGATACAGCGTCTGCTTGATGGCCAGCACGTCCGGATCGTCGACCGCGGCCTCGAGCAGCTGCAGCACCGCGTCGAAGTCGTGGAAGGGGTGATGCAGCAGCACGTCCTGCCGCCGAATGGCCTCGTACACGCCGCCCGCTTCGCGATACTCGGTCGGCAGGCGGCTCGTGAACGGGGGATCACGCAGCTCCGGCTGGTCGATCTGCGCCAACTCCATGAAGTCGGACACGCTCAAGTGGTTCGGTACCTCGAACACGTCGCCCGGCTCCAAGTGCAGCGTGTTCCGCAGGTGCTCGCGCCACGGCGCGGGCATGTCTGCGATCCCCTCGAGCCGCACCGCGTCGCCCCAGCGCCGCCGGCGCACCTCGTCCTCGATCACCTGCAGGAGGTCGTCGGCCTCGTCTTCTGCGATCTCGATGTCGGCGTTCCGCGTGACCCGGAAGCCGTGCACGCTGCGCACGTCGTGACCGGGGAAGAGCCCCGACACCTTCGCGCGGATCACGTCCTCGAGGATGACGAAGTGATGCCCTGGCCCGGGCAGCCGCACGAAGCGCGGCAGGACCGACGGCACCTGCACCACGGCGGTGCGCTCCATGCCGTCGCGCTCGTCGACCACCTGCAACAACAGCGAGAACGACAGGTTCGGCAGGCGCGGGAACGGGTGCGAGGCATCCACAGCCAGCGGTGTCAGGACGGGGAAGAGCTCGTGTTCGAAGAAGCGGTCCACCACCTCGCGCTCACCCAGCGAGAGCTCGGCCATGGGCACGATCCGCACGCCGTGGCGCTCCAGTTCGGGCAGCACGTGATCGCGCAGGATGTGCCGCTGGCGCAGCACCATGGGATGCAGGCGCCGCCGGAGGGCCGCGAGTTGTTCTTCCACGCTCATGCCGTCGAACGAGCGTTTGGTGATGCCGGCCGCCTGCTGCTCCTTGAGCCCGGCGTAACGAATCATCATGAACTCGTCCAGGTTGGAGCCGAAGATGGCCAGGAACTTCAGCCGCTCCAATAAGGGGACGCTCTCGTCGACGGCTTCGTCGAGCACACGCTCATTGAAGGAGAGCCACGACAGCTCGCGGTTGAAGTACAACGACGGATCGGTGAGATCGACCTGGCGCACGATGCGCAAGCGTACCAGGACTCGCGCCTGCCTCGCCGTGTGGGCCGGCGCTCAGGATCCGGCGGTGGCGTCCTCGACGGGTTCACCCAACGGACCCGAAGCCGCGACGCCCGCGGGCGGCGCTTCTTCCGCAGCGCCGTCAGCCTCCAGCACCGCCTCGAAGCTCTGTTCGGCGCTCAAGCTACTGGCGACCGAGCAGTACTTGGTAGCTGCAAGCTCGACGAATCGGTCGGCCGTGCGCTGATCCAGTCCCGGCACGTCGAGCACGTGGCGGCAGTGGATCTTCACGAAGCGCGCCGGCGTGCCATCGAAGCGCTCGCCCACGGCCTCGACACGGTACCCACGGACGTGCAGCTTCCGCTTACGAAGCATCTCGACGACGTCGTACGCGGCGCAGCCGGCGACCGCGTTGAGGACCAACTGCATGGGGCTCATACCGGTCTTGTGCGCGGCCTCGCCGTCGATCATGACCCGCATGCCGTCGGGCGTCACGCCGACGAAGCGCTTGTCGACCAGGTGATGGAGTACGGTCTCGATGCTCGCCATGCGCCAGTATCGTCGCTCGCGCGGCGCCAGAGGTCGCGCGGCCGACGCTCGCCATGCACGCGGTGCACGCGCGGCCTGCGCGCGAGGCCAGGCGAGGCGACAACCTGCGCAACCAGCGCCCGGTAGGCTCGGGGGCACGTGCCGAAGGCCACCACCAGGCGTCCCCAGGCGGGGTCCAGCAAGACGGCGTGGCGCCGTTGGGCTCGTGCGCGTCGCCGAGCGCTCGCCGACGCCGATCCCGGACGCCGTGCCGACGCCGCCATCGCCGCGCACCTCGGCGCGTGGGGGCCGTGGCGTGCTGCGCGCGTGGCGCTCGTGTACCTGGCGTTCGGAAGCGAGGTAGACCCGTTGACGCCGGGCCTGGCGCCGGCCGGTGAGGGAGCTGGCGGCCCCCGGCTGGCGACCACCCGGACACCCGCCAGTGGCGGTCTTCTGCACGTGCACGCCTACCGGCCGGACGCCCTCGAGCGCCATGCGCTCGGCTTCCTCCAACCGCGCGCAGACGCGCCGCTGGTGCCCCTCGAGGAGGTCGACCTCGCGCTGGTACCGGGCTTGTGCTTCGACACCAGCGGTCGCCGCTTGGGCTACGGCCGCGGCTACTACGACCAGTTGCTGCCGCGGCTGCCGGCCCGCGTCATCACCGTCGGCGTCACCCGCGCAGCGCTGGTGGTCGAGCGGCTCCCGACCGAAGCCCACGACGTGGCGGTGGGCTGGCTCCTGACCGAGGCCGGCGTGCGGCGAGCCGACGACTGACACGATCGTCGAGCGCGTTGGGCGCCGCGAACGCGCCACGCGCAGCGAACGACTTCGCGCTCAGGCCGGCCAGGGCGCTCACGAACGCCACGGGAAGCCCACGCCCTTCCAGCCGGTGCGCATGCTGCGCAGCAGGTCGCGCGTCCGCCACGCGTTGGCCTCGGGTACGCGCCGCAGCAGCACCCAGCTGAAGGACCGCAGCGTGCCGGAGAGGGCGAACAGCAGCGCGTACGGGACCCAACCGGGGCTACCGTTGCCGGCATCGACGAGCGCCCGGAAGCCCAGTAGCAGTGGGCCCGAGATGGCGCCCCCGAGGAACCCCCCGAGGCCCGTCGCCAGGCTCACCATGGCGATGAAGACGACCCGGTTCCGGCGTGGCGCCGATACCAGCGCGAGGTTGAAGTTGGCTGGACCGATGGCGCCCCAGGCGATCGCATCGAG
>PXAU01000028.1 GCA_003567075.1 Trueperaceae bacterium | reverse complement strand
CCGCCGGTGTCCTCGTACACCTGCACGAAGGCGGTGTCGCCGTCGAGGCGGATGATCTCGCCGACGAGCTGCTCGCCGCCGACGCGCACGATGTCGTACATCCGTGCGCCCATCATCCCCTCGGCGATGACCGCCGGACCGGAGATACGTTGGATGGTGCCAGTGATGGCCATGAAGCCTCCGAGTGGTTCAGTCGAGCTTGATGTCGAAGCCGATGGCGCTGCGCACCAGCTGTTGCATGTAGGCCTTGGCGTCGGCGTCGTGATCGAACGCCGCCGCCAGCCCCGGCATGGGCAGCAGCACCGGTAGGTCGCGGCCGCGCATCACGCGCTCCATGGCCTTGACCGGGTCCGCGATCAGGCTCTCGTCGACCACGACGAGGCCGTAGCGGTCCGAGACGATGACCTCCTCGACGGCTGCCTGCGCACCGTCGCCGGTGGCCTCCAGCACATCGACACCGGCGAGCCGGAAGCCGATCGCCGTCTCGGCGTCGGTGACGACCAGCATCTTAGGCATGGCCCACCTCCCGCCGCAGCGTCTCGGCCGGCACGCCGTAGAAGGTCCCCCGCGCGAGCAGCCGCAGGGTCGCGACCTCGCGCTCCTTGACCCGCAGGAAATGCGTCACCAAGCCTATGTCCAAGGGATCGATGGTGAGCGTGCGGGCGGCCTGCTCGAGCGCCTGACGCAGCCAACCCTCCAGCTCGTCAGCGTGCTCATGGGCGCCAGCGAAGGGACCCCGAAGCTGCGGCAGCGGCGCACCGGGCGGGGCCGCAGCGATCTGGAGGAACTGCTGCAGCGACAGCCACTCGCCACCCGGCACGAAGCACGGTTCGGCCTCGAGGTCGCGGCCCCGCAGCTTCACCGCGGTCAACAGGTTGGTCGCGTCGACGCCGTACGCCAGGTACTGGCGGAAGGCATTAGGCGTACCCTCCTTGCGCGCCCCCTCGAGCACGCTCGCGTGGTGGGCCTGGTCGAGCGCCAGCTCGAGCGCGAAGAGATCGCCCTTGCGCACGTAGGCGCCCACCGCGTCGCGAAAGGCGTCCGCCAACGGGTGCCCCGTCACGGCCAGCGCCTGCGCGGCGGACGGCAGGTCCTTGGCGGTCGCCATCAGGCGCAGCGTCCTGCTGTCCAGCTCCCCAACCGGCAGCGTCGCGGCCAGCACGGCCTCCGCCGTGTCCTCGTGCTCGGCGCCGGCGCGGCCCGCATGGAAGGCGCGGGCGACGGCCTTGAGGTTGGCGACCTCGTAGCGCCGCAGCAGCAGGCCGAGCTGCGCCTTGGCACCGTTCTCGGCGTGCTTCATGAGCTCGGACGTGATGCGGCGGAAGTGCTCGGCGATGGCCTGGTCGACGTCCGGCAGCGACGGCCGTCCGGCCGCGGCCGGGCCGCGGATGGTCTCGAGGTCGGGCGCGTACGCGGTCTGCGCCAGAGCGTTCGCGAAGGCCTCGAAGCCACCTCCCGCCAGCGCCTGCTCCACGAAGCCGGGCGGCAACAGCCGCGCGCGCATGCCGCGCACGCGGGCGTTGAGGTAGCCGTAGTTGGCCATCGGCTCAGGCCTCCGCGTCGTCGCCGTCGTCGAAGAGAAGCTGCGCCACGCTCGACGCCAGCTCGCCCCGCAACGCCTCGAGGCGCACCCCGAGCGTGTTCTCCACGCTGCTGCCGCGACCGCTGGTGACGCGCACGCCACCGCTGACGGGCCCAGCCACGACCTGCGCCGTGAGGCCTTCGGCCTTGGCGATCTTGTTCGCCAGACGCACGTCGCGCTTCGCCACCTCCACCTCGCTGACGGCGTCGGCCCCGAGCGCGGCGGCCGCTTCCTCCAGCAGGCTGGTGAGCACCGGTTCGTATGCCTTGGGGTCGCCCGCGAGCGCGGCGAGCCGCTCGCCGGCGGCTTCGAACACCGATTCGACCGCCTCGTGCTGGGCCCGCAGCGTGAGTGCCGAGGCCTGCAGCTGGGCCGCGCTCTGGGCGCGTACCAGCGTCGCCTCGCGCTGCGCCTCGGCGCCGCGCTGCCGCGTCGTCACCAGGGCTTCCGACTCTCGCTCGGCCTGCGCGACGATCTCCGAGGCGCGCTCACGCGCCTCGGAGAGGATGGCGTCGATCTCGGCGCTGGCTTCTCGTTCCAGCAGAGCCGTGAGATCAGCCACGTGAGATTATCCGATCTGGCCGTTGATCAAGAAGGCGATCACGAAGCCGAAGATGATGATCGTCTCGACGATGACCAGGTAGATCAGGATCTGACCGAAAGCCTGCGGACGCTCGACCAGCGCGCCGACGCCAGCCGATCCGATGCGTCCCATGGCCATGGCGGTGGCGATGGCGGAGATGCCGATCGCGAGCGCGGCACCGATGGCGATCAGGCCGTCGCGGAGACCGTCGCCGTTCTGCGCGAAGGCGAGCGTGAGCGGAGCGGCGGCGAGCAGCAGGACGACAACGCGAGCGAACATGTTCATGGTTTCCCTCCCAGGAGCTTGAACGGCTGGTACGGACGACCGGACGACTCGTAGTAGCCGAACTTGGTGAAGAACTCGACGTAGTGCAGACGCAACGGTTGAAGCGTGTACCCGATGATCTTCAGAACGAGCGCCAACAGATGGACGAAGACGCCGACGACGATCCCGAGTATCGGCCCGATGATGGGGAGTGAGTCGGCGATGGCGAAGCCGAGCTCCGTCACGAGCTTTGCGACAAGCGCCGCGGCCAGTCCGACGGCGAAGAGACGGAGGTAGCTGAGGATGTTGCCGCCGTTGGACACCAGCTCGATGAGCATGAGCGGCATCCGGGCCAGCACCACGCACACCAGGAAGACCGCGAAGCCGACGAGCACGATGCCGTTGACGACGGGGTTGAGGTTGTCGGACAGGAACGCGGTGGCGAAGATGACCAGGGCGAGCAGGCCGGCGAACATGCCGATGCCTTCGTAGACGTGCTTCATGTCGCCGTGCTTGATCCCGTAGACCACGCGGATCACCCAACCACCCAGCACCTGGATGACGCCGAAGGCGATCGCCAGCAGGATGACCGGCAGGAAGATCTCGACCCGGAACAGCAGGATCTGGATCATCCCGTCGTAGCCTTCCTTGGGCGGGTAGAAGACCGGGTTGCCGGGCGGGAAGTACTCCAGGAAGGTGCCGAAGAACTCGCCGTAGATGAAGCCCCACACGACGGTCCAGGCGGCGCTGTAGAACATGATCGTCGAGATCCATTTCAGCGCGTCGGGTGGGACGACGATACCGAGCGGGCCGAGCGAGAGGGCCTTCCCGGCGTGGCCGCGCTTGCGCAGCAGCCAGGCGATCCAGGCGAAGATCATGCCGAAGGCCATGTCGCCGACGATCACACCGAAGAAGAGCGGGAAGAAGATCGCCAGGGTCCAGGTCGGATCGAAGCTGCCGTACGCCGGTGGTGCCAACACCGACAGCAGGCCCTGGAACGGCCGCGCCCACGCCGCGTTCTCGAGCCGCACCGGCACGCCGACGTCGTGGTGCTCGTCGGCCGGGCGGTGCCGCACCAGCAGCGCGTCGCTGTACTGCCGCTGCAGCGCGTCGACGACCTTCTGGCGGTCGACGCTCGGCACCCACCCCTGCAGCGCGAAGGCGAAGCGGCCCTCGGCCAGGTCGGTCAGGCGCTCCAGCCGCTCCTGATGGTTCTGCGCCACCCGGTGCAACGTCTTGAGCCTGGGTCCATGCTGCAGCGCCAGCTTGTCGAGCTCGCCGACGATGCTGGTGAGGCGTCTGGGCAGCGTCTGCTGGCGCTCCTCCATCGTGTGCACCGCCTTGGCGATGCCCAGGGGGCGGTAGCGCTCGGGCAACTGGAGTTCGCCCGCGCCGGCCTTGCCGAGCGCGGCACGCATGGCCGCGGCGTCGCTGCGCATGGCGGCGACGATCACCAGCACCTCACGGCCGCGGGTCTTGGTGGAGAGCGTGAAGCGGCCCTCGAGCTCGCGCTGGAGTTCGCCCCGTAGACGCTCGAGCGACGTGGCCGGCACCAGCGTTGCCGCGCCGACGAGCCAGCGGGACGACTCGAGTTGCGCCAGCGTGGGAGCGAGGTCACGGAAGAGCGGCAGGTACAGCTCGGCCAGCGCCAGCTCCTCCTCGACGTCCGCGCGCTCGGCCAGCAGCGCGTCGACCTGGTCGCCGACCGCGTCGACGCGTTCGGCCACACCCTCGGGGTCGGCCGGCAGCTCGCCCTTGCCGGTGCCGGGCGCGTCTGGATCGACCCGCAATGCCACCAGCAGACCACCGGCGCGCGCCACGACCCGATCCCATACCTGCTTGCGGTGCTGCTCGTCGGCGGGGAGGGCGAAGCGTTCGAGCCCTTCGTCGGTCGGCTCGAGCCGGTCAACGTGCACCACCCCGAGGCTCTGCAGCGAGACCAGCACGTCGTGCGCGACGGGCTTGCGCCCGACGAGCAGCAACTGGTCCATCGGGGTGATCATGGCAGGACCTGCTCCAGAACGTGCTGCACGGCGCGCTCTCGGCGCGCGGCCGCGGACTCGCGGAGGTGTTCGGCGCGCGCACGCGCGGCGCCGAGGACGCGTTCGCTGATGGCCTCGGCCTCCGCCCTGGCCGCCTCGGCCGCCGTGGCGGCCGCCTCGTCGGCCTCACGCTGCGCACGCAGGCTGATCTCGCGGGCCTCCTTCTCGGCCGCCGCCAGGATCGCTTGGGCTTCGCCTCGAGCAGCCTCGACGCGTTCGGACTGCTGCTTCTCGTGCTGGATCAGGTCGTGCAGTAGGGAATCGCCGTGCGTTGCCAAGCGGCCCTCCTCGGAAACAGGACGCCACGACCGGTGGCCGCGGCCGTCAGTTGCGATGGTGTGCGCTGTGGAGGCAAAAAAAACGCGGTGCGGACCGGCATTCCCCGCCTCACACGCAGCCGACCAACCATAGCAACAGCCCGAACGGAGTGTCAACGCGAGGGACGCCGGCGCCCGCCGTAGCGCGTCCGCTCGCCCAACTGCAGCTGGCGCTCGCCTTCGCGCGCGACCTGCACGTCGCGGATCGCGGCCAAATCGGCGTAGGCCTCGCGCAACGCCGCGGCTGGCGTGGCGGGGTCCTCGATCACCTTGCGCAACACTTCCCAACGCTCCATCAGGCGCTCCTCCCGTCGTGCCTTGGCGGCCATCAGGTGGGCCTCGCGCACCCGCGCGAGCTGCTGCTCGAGCCGCCGGTCGACGTCGAGGGGCCGCTCCGAGGCGTCGCGGGTGGCGTGCGCGAGGATGCGTTCCAGCACCCGCTCGCTGCCGTCGCGGGCGTTGAGCGCGGCGACCACCGCGGCGTCGTCGTAGTCGTGCCGCTCGCACAGCTCCGCGAAGGCCACCAACTCCGAGGTCTCGCCGCTCGGCGGCAGCATCGCCAACGAGGCCTGCACGCGCTCGCGCAGGCGCTCGGGCTCGAGCAGCATCAGGCCGATGGCCTCCAACTCGAGCACCCGCACTGGGCTCAGGTCGGCCGCTCGGCGGCGCATCCCGGCCACCGCGGTGGTATCCAGGCGCCGGGGCCGCCGCGCCGCCAGCCAGGCATCCAGGCGCGCGCCGTCGAGCCCGAGGTGATCCACCACCAAGCGCCGCAACTCGCTCGCCACCGGGTCGGACACGTCCCGTGGCTGCAGCGCCTCGGCCAAGGCTTCCAGCACGCCGCGGCGACCCTCGTCGCTGGTGGTGTCGAACTGCCCCACCACGCGCTCGAAACGGAACGCCACCTCGGAGACGCCCGAGCGCAGTGCGGCCGCGAAGGCCTCGCGTTGGCCGCTCAGCACCATGTCGGCAGGGTCCTTGCCGGTCGGCACGCTCACGGCCTGCACCAGGAAGCGCCGTCCCACGCTCTGGTCCAGGCCCGACAACACCGCCCGCTGACCGGCCTCGTCGGCGTCGAAGGCCAGCAGCACGCGCTGGACGTCGAGCCGTGCCAGCGCCTCGGCCTGCTCGCTGGTGAGCGTGGCCCCTAGCGAGGCCACGGCATTCGGAAAGCCCTCCTGGTGGAGCGCGATCACGTCCATATAGCCCTCGACCACGATCACCTCGCCCGAGGCACGGATGGCGCCACGTGCGCGGTCGAGGCCGTAGAGCAGGGTCGACTTCTTGAACAGCTCCGTCTCGGGCGTGTTGAGGTACTTCGGTTGCGCGTCACCGAGCACCCGCCCGGCGAAGCCGAGCAGGCGGCCCAAGGCGTCGCGGATCGGGAACACGACCCGGTCTCGGAACCGGTCGTAGCGGCGCCCGCGCTCGTGCTCGGAGAGCAGCCCGGCGGCCATCAGGTCGTCGTCGCGTACGCCCTTCGCGAGGGCGTGCTTCAGCAGCCCGTCCCAGGCGTCGGGGGCGTAGCCGAGCTCCCAGTGCTCCAGGCTCTCGCGGCTGAGCCCGCGCCCGAGCAGGTAGTCGAGCGCCGGGCCACGCTCGAGCTGGGCGCGGAAGAACGCCAGCGCGAGGGCGTTCACCTCCTGCAGGTCGCGCCGCCGGCCGCTGCGCGGCGAGGCCGGCTCGACCGGTACGCCGGTCCGCTCGCCCAGCAGCGTCAAGGCCTCGACGAACTCCACGCCGCGGGTGCGCATCACGAAGTCGAAGGCGTCACCCTTGGCGCCGCAGCCGAAACAGTAGAAGAAGCCGCGCTCCACGTGCACGTGGAAGGACGGTGTCTTCTCGGCGTGGAACGGGCACAGGCCCTTGAGCTGCCCGCGGCCGGCCGGCTTGAGCACCCCTTGCTCGCCGATCAGCTGCGCCAGATCGACCCGTGCGCGGATCCGCTCCTTCGCGTCGTCCACCATCGCGTTCAGCGCAGACGCGCCTTCATCCCTCCGTCGATCCGCCGTCGCGACGCGCGTCGGCAGCGGCCCCGCTGGCATCGGCCGGGTAGAGCGGCAGGTGGCCGAGCGCGATCACGTCCTCGCGCGCGTCGCCTTCGGTGAACACCACCAGCGTCGCGACGACGCTGGCGCCCACGTCCTCGAGCAGTTCGGTGAGCGCGCTGAGGGTGCCACCGGTGGAGACGACGTCGTCGACGATCGCCACGCGCCGGCCGCGCAGGCGCGGCATGTCGGCCCCGTCGATCACCAGGTCCTGGGGCGTGCCGGTGGTGATCGACAGCACGGTGTGGCGGCGCGCGCCGACCATGTACGGCTTCTCCGTCTTCCGCACCACCACGTACGGCACGCCGCTACGCACCGACAGCGCGTGCGCCAGCGGCAGCGCCTTGACCTCCGGCGTCACCAGCACGTCGATGCCGTCCGGCAGGCGCGCGGCCAGCGCATCGGCGGCCGCTTCGGTGAGGG
>PXAU01000131.1 GCA_003567075.1 Trueperaceae bacterium | reverse complement strand
CCGACCTTGACACCGACCTCGACGGCTTCGGCACCGACCTCGCTGTCGATCACGCGGCGGGTCACGCCGACGCCGCCGACCACAGCGGCGCCGTGACGGTGCGGGACGTCGACGACATCGACGAGGAGGACCTGTTGGTCTCGGGCGACCCCGAGCCCGAGCCGACCGCTGCGCCGCAGGCCGACCCCATGCCGGCAGCGTCGCCGGACGCCGCGCCGGAGTTTCACCAGCCTGATGGCATCCCGGACTTGTTCGCCGCGCACGACGCGGTCGAGTCGGGCCCAGCCGAGCCCGACGACCCGAGTCCAGCGCTGTTCGCGGACGAGGAGCCCGACGACGCGAGCGCAGCGCCGTTCGCTGCCGGCGAGTACGAGGCGGCGGTACCACGCTGGGACGACGGGCCGCTGCTCGAGGACGACTTGGCCCCGCCGGACGCGAGCCCGGAGCGGGCGCCAGGCCCGGACCTCGACGAGGCGCCTGAAGCCGCGGCCCCCGTAGCGGCACCGCCGCTGGCGCTCGGGAGCGAGCAAGCCGACGCGTCGGGGCCGAGCGTGGCGCCGCCGGTGGCCGAGCCTGCCGGCGCGGCCGGCGCGGTGGCGGCGGCACTGCCGTTGTGGAGCCACGGCCACGTCTGGCGCCGGCACATCGACTTGAGCGCGCTGGTGGCCGCCCAAGTCGACGTGGCCGGCGAGTTGGGCCGCGACGCGCCGGTCCCGCTCGCGGCGTTCCTTGTCCGCGCCGCGCACAAGGCCTTGGGCGGCCAGGGTGCGGTTGCGCTGGCCGTCGTCGACGCCGCCGGGGCGCGCACGGTGCCGGTGCCGGCTGCCGCCGACTTCGCGCAGGCGCTGGCGGCCTGCGAGCAGGCCCTGAACGGTGCCCCGGCTGCGGCGTCGGAGGGCGCGTCGCACGACCTCGCGTCGCACGACCTCGCGTCGCACGACCTCGCGTCGCACGACCTCGCGTCCGACGCTGTGGGCCATGGAGGCGCCTTCGAGGACGAAGAACGGGAGCCCGACCTGATCGTGGCCGACCTGTCCGACCTCGGTATCGACGATGCCGTGCTGCGCTTGGGAGCGCCGGTCCTCACGCTGGGTCGGGTCTTGATCGACACCCAGAGCGGTGCGCGCCGAGCGGTGCTGGCGCTCGCCGGCGACGGTGTCGAGGGTCCGGGCGCAGCGCGCCGCTTGGCGCGCGTCGCAGACCTCCTCGAGGCGCCGGTTCGCGTCGTGCTCTGAGCGGCTCTGAACTCTTACGAGCTGCTTCGAGCTGCTTCGAGCTGCGCAGCGGTCAGGGCAGGGGTTCGCTCGTCGCGGCGGTGTCCCGGCCCAGCGCGGCTACGCGGTTGGCGCAGGTGGGTCGGTCGTACCGTGGTGCTCGAGCGGCTCGCGCGGCAGCAGCAGCCACAAGGCCAGGTAGCCGAAGGCCGTGATGCCGAGCGACACCACCAGGCTCAGCAGCCACAGCACCCGCACGAGCATGGCGCGCGTTCCCACGAAGCGGGCGATGCCTTGCGCCACCCCCGCGATCCAACGGCCGTGCCGGGCGCGAGTCAACGGCGCCTGGCCCGACGGGCGGCGAGCGCGTCGCTGCTGGTGCAGGAGCAGGTCGTGTGCGTCTGCTTCGGAAGCCTTCACGCTCACATCCTACGCGGCCGCGTCACCTGCCCAACGTGGCCGGGCACCATGACCGCAGGAGCGTGCCCACGGTAGGCTGCGCCATGCCAACGCGACGCGTGATCGTGGCGCTCTCCGGCGGCAGCGGTATCGCCTACGCCATCGACCTGCTGCAGGCGCTGCGAGCGCTGGCCGCCGCCGGCGCTCGCCTCGAGACGCACCTGATCGTGACGAACGGCGCCAAGCAGGTGATCCCGAGCGAGGCCGAGCTCGGCCTCAAGGACATCGAGGCCCTAGCCGACGTCGTCCACAAGGACCACGACTTGGGCGCGTCCATCGCGTCGGGCAGTTTCCGGGCCCAGGCCATGGTGGTGGTGCCCTGCTCGGCCGGCACGTTGGCCAAGGTCGCGCTCGGCATGACCGACAACCTGGTCAGTCGCGCGGCCCACGTGACCCTCAAGGAGCGCCGGCCGCTGGTGTTGGTGGTGCGCGAGGCACCGTACCCGCGACCCATGCTGCAGAACATGCTGGCCGCCTTCGATGCCGGCGCGATGGTGATGCCGGCCTCGCCCGGCTTCTACCACCGTCCCGACAGCGTGGCGACGCTGCTGCGCGGTGTCAGCGCCCGCGTGCTCGACCTCATCGAGATCGACAACGAGCATGCTCCGCGGTGGAAGGAAGCCTGAGGTGGAGCGGCGCGACGTCGCGGCGCTCGTCCCCGCAGCGGGTAGCGGCGACCGCTTGGGGAAGGGACCCAAGGCCTTCGTCGAGGTGGCCGGCCGAACGCTGCTGACGTGGGCGGTCGAAGCGCTTCGCCCCTTCGTTGCCGAGGTGGTCGTGGCCGTGGCGCCCGAGCAGGTCGAGGCGGCCCGCCGCGCAGCGCCCGACGCTCGCGTCGTGTGCGGCGGGGCGACCCGCCAGGCGACGGTGGCGCTGCTGTTGGCGGCCACCGAGTGCCGCTGGGTGCTGGTCCACGACGCGGCCCGACCCTTCCTCGACGCCGACACGCTGCGCCGGGTGCTGGCCGCGCTACCGAGCGCCCGTGCGCTCAGCGTCGCCATGCCGGTGGCCGACAGCCTGGTCCACGCGGGCGACGGCCACACGGTCGATCGTGCGCCGCTGTGGGCGGTGCAGACCCCGCAGGCCTTCGAGCGCCGGCTGCTGCTCGACGCCCACGCGGCCGCGCGGGCCCAGGGCGCTGCGGCCACGGACGACGCCGCGCTCGTGCGTCGCCTGGGGGTCGCCGTGGCGCTGGTCAACGGCGGGCCGCACCTGATGAAGGTGACCACGCCCGGCGACCTGCGTCTTGCCGAGGCGTACGCGTCGGCCCTGACCCCTCGCGTGGCGCCAGCTGGCGCGTCGTGAGCGAGGTCGGCGAGGGCGCCGTAGCGGGTGTCGGTTGGCTGCCGGCGCCCGCCAAGATCAACCTGTCGCTGCGGGTCCTGGCGCGGCGCGCCGACGGCTACCACGAGCTGGACGGGGTGATGGCGCGGTTGACGCTCGCGGACGGCCTCCGCTGCGACCCGCTGGAGGCCGACGCCGGCGCCGCGATCGACCGGCTGGAGCGGGTGCCGAGCGGCGTCGACGCGTGGCTCGACCGCACGCCGCTACCGCTGCAGGGCGACAACCTGGTGCTGCGTGCCGCCGTTCGCTACCGAGCGGCCGCGGCGCAGCGCGGCGTGCGGGTGCCCACGCTGCGTTGGGAGCTGGTCAAGCGCATCCCGGTGGCGGCCGGGCTGGGCGGCGGCTCCAGCGACGCCGCCGCGGCGCTGCGGCTGCTGGCGGCGCGCTATCCGGCCGACGTGGCGCTGGCTCCACTGGCGGCGGCGCTCGGCAGCGACGTCCCCTTCTTCCTGCAGGCGAGTCCCGCGGCGCGTGCTCGCGGTCGCGGCGAGCGCTTGGACCCGGTGCCGGTGCCGTCGCAGCCGTTGGTGCTGGTGAACCCCGGCGTCGGCGTCAGCGCCGCCGACGCCTATGGCTGGTGGGACCCGGCCGCATCACGTGCGGCGCGCGCGCAGCGCGCCAGCTGGTGGCTGGGTCCCGACGTGGTCAACGACCTCGAGCCCGGCGTGGCCGAACGGGTGCCGGCGGTGGCGGCCACGCTGGCGACGTTGCGCGACGTCTGGGACGGCCCCTCGCTCATGACCGGCTCCGGCGCCACCTGCTTCGCGCTGGTGCCCGACGAGGACGAGGCGCACGCGCTGGCTGCGCGGCTGCGCCAGGCGCTCCCGCCGGGCGCCTGGGTGGCGGTGAGCGCGCTCGCGGCAGCAAGCCCGCTCGCCGCGGCGGGCTGAAGCGCGGCCCCCGCCCGGCAGCGCGGGCGGGCCATCACCCCGGCAGCGTGGTCGGGGCCTCGCGCACCAGCACGGGCGCGTTGCGCTCGGCGCTCTCGTAGGCGGCGAAGACCAGCCGCACGGCCTCCAGGCCGTCCTCACCGCTGCATACCACCGGCCGCTCGCCCCGGATCGCCGCCAGGAACGCCCGGATGTGGCGCGCGTGCGGGGGAACGCCGGTGAAGCGGTGCTCGCTCACGTCGGTGTCGCCCCAGGTGGTGCCGGGGGAGTGGCGGAAGGCGTGCCGCAGGACCGGCGTGCCGGAGCGGTTGGTGTACTCCAGCGCGCCCTGCGTGCCGTAGATCCAGAAGCCCTCCTCCCAGCCGGTGGCGGTCCAGGCCACCTCGACCGTGCCGAGCGCGCCGCTGGCGAAGCGCAGCGATACGTGCGCGGTGTCCTCGAGCTCGACCGCGAACTTGCGCGTGGCGGTGCGGGCGTAGACCTCGTCGACGTCCTTGCCGAAGAAGCGGGCCAGGTCCATCAGGTGGCAACCGTTGTCGAGCAGCGTGCCGCCGCCCGAGCTGGCGCGGGTCGAGAACGAGGGCCGCACCTCGCTGGCGCCGGCCCAGTCGTGCGCTTGGCGCAAGCGCACGTGGGTGACGTCGCCGAGCTCGCCGCGCTCGAGCATGCGTTTGGCTAGGTCGGCGGCGCCGTGCGAGCGCAGCTGGTGGTTGACCATGAACACCACGCCCGCCGCGCGGCAGGCCTCGATCATGGTCCGGCCTTGCGCCAGGTCGAGGGCAATCGGCTTCTCGCACAGCACGTGCACGCCGCTGGCGGCCGCGGCCAGGGTCGCCGGCGCGTGGACGGCGGTGGGCGCGCAGATCGACACCGCGTCCACGTCGCCGTCGGCGAACATCGCGCGGAAGTCGCTGTACCTGCGCTCCACCCCCCAGCGCGCGGCGCGCGCGCGCAGGTTCAGCGCGTCGGGATCGGCGAGCGCCACGACCTCGGCCCCGGCGCCTCGGTAGCTGTCGTGGTGGGCGCGCGAGATGCCGCCCACGCCGATGATGCCGATGCGCAGCGGCGCGCCGCCCGGGTGGCCGGCGGCACCGATCGCCGCCGCGGTGTAGCTGAGGTCGTCGTCTTGGTTGCCCTGGCCCGGGCTCACACGTGCTCCTTGCCCTCGTTGGGCACGGGCTCGAGGGCGGCGGTCATGGGCGCCTTGGCGGCGTCGATGCGGACCCGGCGCCGGGCCCAGCCGCAGGCGTTGGCGACGATGCGGCGCACGTAGGGGTGGTGGTAGCTGGGGTAGGTCTCGTGGCCGGGCCGGAAGTACACCCCCCGGCCGTGCCCGCGGTGCCAGGTGCAGAGGCTGCGGAACACCTCGCCGCCCTGGAACCACGACAGCATCAGCAGCTCGTCGGGCTCGGGCACGTCGAAGCGCTCGCCGTACATCTCCTCCTGAGCCAGCTCGAACATCTCCGGGATCCCGTCCATGATGGGGTGGGCGGGTTGCAGGTTCCAGAGCCGCTCCTTCTCGTCGGCCTCGCGCCACTTGAGCGAGCAGTGCGTCCCCATCACCCGCTTGAAGGGCTTGCAGAAGTGCCCCGAGTGCAGCACCACCAGACCCATGCCGGCCAGGACCTCGCGCTGCACCGCCTCGGCCCAGGCGTCGCTCACCTCGGCGTGGGCCTTGTGCCCCCACCACACCAGCACGTCGCTGCGCTCGAGCAGGGCCTGCGAGAGGCCGTGATCGGGTTGGCGCAGCGTGGCCGTGGTGACCTCGGCCGTCGGGTGGTGCTCCTGCACCGCGTTGGCGAGCGCACCGTGGATGCCGTCGGGGTAGAGGTTCCCGACCACCTCGTGCTCGAGCTCGTGGAGGTACTCGTTCCAGACCGTGACGCGCAGCGGTTCCATGCTCACCAGCGTATCAAGGCCCGGTGCTGCCTCCGTGCCGCGGCGACCTCAGCCCGTGACCGCCCCCTCCGCGGCCGAGCCCACGAGGTGCGCGTACTTGTGCAGCACGCCGCGGGTGTAGCGCGGCGCCGGCGGTTGCCAGGCGGCGCGGCGCGCCCCCAACTCGGCCTCGTCCAGCGCCACCTCGATCAGGTTGCGCTCGGCGTCGACCGTGACGTGGTCGCCCTCGCGCAGCAGCGCGATCGGGCCGCCCACCGCCGCCTCGGGCGCGACGTGGCCCACCACCAGCCCGTGGGTCGCGCCGGAGAAACGGCCGTCGGTGATCAGCGCCACCTTGTCGCCCAGGCCCCGCCCGATGATGGCGCTGGTGGGGGAGAGCATCTCGCGCATCCCCGGGCCGCCCTTGGGTCCCTCGTAACGGATGACCACCACGTCGCCGGCTCGGATGCGGTCGTCGAGGATGGCGGCCATCGCCTCCTCCTCCGACTCGAACACGCGCGCCGGGCCGGTGATGCTGGTCTGCGACAGGCCCGAGATCTTCGCCACCGCGCCCTCGGGCGCCAGGTTGCCGCGCAGCACGGCCAGGTGCCCCTCGGCGTAGACCGGCGCGTCCCAGGGCCGCACCACGTCTTGCCCGCTCGGGGGCGTGCCGGGCACCTCGGCCAGGTTCTCGGCCACCGTCGCGCCGGTCACGGTCATGCAGTCGCCGTGCAGCAGCCCGTGGTCGAGCAGCATCCGCATCACCAGCGGCACGCCGCCGACGGCGTGGAGGTCGGTGGCGACGTAGCGGCCCGAGGGCTTGAGGTCGCACAGCACCGGCGTGCGTCGCCGGATGGTCTCGAAGTCGTCGATGTCGAGCGGCACGCCGGCCGCGTTCGCGATCGCGAGCAGGTGCAGCACGGCGTTGGTGGAGCCGCCCAGGGCCATCACCAGGGTGATGGCGTTCTCGAAGGCCTCGCGCGTGAGCACCTGGCTGGGCCGCAGGTCGCGCTCGATGCAGCGCATCAGCGCCGCGCCCGAGTCGGCCGAGGAGCGCCGCTTCTCGTCGTCTTCGGCCGCCATCGTCGACGAGTTCGGCAGCGACAGCCCCAGCGCCTCGATCGCCGAAGACATGGTGTTGGCGGTGAACATGCCCCCGCACGAGCCGGCGCCCGGGCAGGCCTGGCGCTCGACCGCCCGGAACGTCTCGAGCGGGATGCGGCCGGCGGCGTACTCGCCCACCGCCTCGAACACGCTGACGATGGTGAGGTCGCGCCCGTCGAGCTTCCCCGGCTTGATGGTGCCGCCGTAGACGAACACGCTGGGGATGTCCAGACGCGCGATGGCGATCATCGCCCCGGGCATGTTCTTGTCGCAGCCGCCCACCGCCAGCAGCCCGTCGAGGCTCTGGCCGCGGCAGACCGTCTCGATGCTGTCGGCGATCACCTCGCGCGAGACCAGCGAGCACTTCATGCCCT
>PXAU01000034.1 GCA_003567075.1 Trueperaceae bacterium | reverse complement strand
GAAGCACCCTCTTCGCCGTGTTCTGCAAACACAACAATATCGGGCAATTGATCAATTGCCCGATATTGTTGTGTTTGCAGAACACGGCGAAGAGGGTGCTTCGGTAAGCTGGGAAATTCCTGGGGTTACTGACAACTGTGGTGTCGAATCCCTTAGCGGAAACCACGAACCCGGGTATTTCTTCCCTATTGGTTTAACAGAGGTGGCCTATACTGCGGAAGATATTCACGGAAACGCCAGTTCGATGGAGTTCCAGGTGAGTGTTATAATCATTGATCCTGACATACCTGAATTAGTGGATGTATCCGGCCTTTTCACTAACGAAGACGGCGAAATATGTACAGCAGCACTGCAAACCATCATTGTCAGCGATGCCGACTTTGAGACAGGTGCACATGTGGAACTGGTGGCAGGTGTGAATATCCTCTTTACACCGGGTGTTCATATTCATAACGGTGCATATGTGCGTGCCTACATTGACCAGGACGGCACATTTTGCGGTGATCTTACTACTCTTGTTACCGTAAATGAAGAGGACCTGCTGTCTGATGATAAGACAAATGAAGTAATTACAGGGTTACCTGTTGACGATTTGAGGGAGATAAACAAAGACTTATTCAAAGTTTATCCCAATCCAACTGATGGCAGGTTTACGCTTGAATTGACTTATATTGACAGCGAAGAAACCCTGCAAGTCCAGGTGTTCGGGCTTTATGGTGCAAGCATATTTCAAGAAATATTAGTTGCCAAACCTCGGCATTTGCTAGACCTCACAGGGCACCCGCCAGGAGTTTACTTTATCAGGGTGATCATGGGCGAGCATGCACAGGTCGAGCGACTAATAATTAGATAATTTAATTGTTAACCTTAAAAAAACAAACATGATGAGAAATTTATTTTTTGCAGCAGCCTTGATTCTTCCAATAATGGCAATAGCCATGGGAAATACCAAAACGGTTGAGTTTAAAGTGAACGGCAACTGTGGTGGCTGTAAAGCAACCATTGAAAGTGCTGCCAAAATCGAAGGTGTGTCAGCAGCTGAATGGTCTTTGGAAACCAAAATGCTAACGCTGACCTATTGCACTGAGAACGTCGATCTTAACGATGTACATCAGAAAATTGCAGATGCTGGTTATTCAACAGAAAAACATGAAGCTGCGGAAAAATCAAATTGCGGAAGTAGTGAAGAAAAATCTGACTGTGGGTCTGATTCCGGCAAGTCGAACTGTGGCTCATCTACCGGCAAGTCAAATGTTGATTAAGTTGTTACTTTTAGTCTGATACGGTTTTCAACAGCTTTGTATTCTTTAACAATTTCGCGCTGGGTATTAATGGATGGAACAGGGAGTCTAACCCCGCACATTGCCTCCCAATCAAAGATTTCTCTTACGCTACCGTGGGAATGATAACGTGCATAACGGTCAAATTCCGGTCTGCGAAACCACATCATTAAATACTCAGGAGCTAATTCTTCATGATTCGTTATTTCAAATACTGTATAGACCTGTGATATAATTCCTTCATTATGATCATGAAGTAAAGCAATGGAAATTTTTTCTCCATTTCTTGACGTAACAGGTCCGTAGGCGAACTGATTCTTTTTAATAATCTTATATGTCTTCATATTAGTGCCCACAGTATTTGCAATTGAAGGAATGATTATCTTCTGTATACTCACACCAAGCAAAGTGGACACGCATAAATCTGTATTTTTGCGATATACTGCTTTGATATAATCTCCAAGCCGTTTATAATTCGATTTCATAACCCAGCTCTTTGAAAACCATCAAGACCTCTTGCTTTGATGCCTCTTCCTTATGAAATAGTTCAGCAAATTCTGACTGCAAGAGCTTCATTTTCTCGTCATAATCCAAATACTCATCACGGTTTACAAACTCAATATATTTACTTGGTACCAGAGAATAATCTTTGGCTTTCACCTCTTCCAGAGAGGCACAATAACTATATTCCGGCTTATTTTCATACCCGCTGTCTGTTTGCTGCCAATCGCGGTAGGTCTTTGAAATGCTGCGGATTTGCTCTTCGCTAAAAGCGGTAAACTTTTTTTCAAACGGCACTCCTATCTCTCGTAAATATATAAAGAGAATCTCATTTTGCCGATTGCGATAATTGCGCACTGTGTCGGTGGAAGTTTAATGGTGCGCTCTTGTTTGTTTTTATTCAGGATCCACAATGTTACGCTAATATCAGTGGTATAGAACATACTTCTGGGTAAAATCAGGATCGCTTCAACCATGTCATTTTCGATCATTTTTTTCCGGATTAAGTATTCGGTGCCGCCACCGCTCAGTGCGCCATTGGCCAGGATAAATCCGGCAACGCCATTCTCAGAGAGCTTGCTTGCCATATTCAAAATCCAGGCGTAATTGGCATTGCTCACCGGTGGCACATCATAACCACGCCATCGCGGATCGTCTGTGAGCTCATCGCTCGCCCGCCAGTCTTTCTGATTAAAGGGTGGGTTAGCCATGATGAAATCTGCTTTTAAATCCGGGTGCTGATCGCGGACAAAGGTATTGGCAGGTGTCTCCCCCAGGTTGGCTGAAATGCCCCTGATGGCCAGGTTCATTTTTGCCAGTTTATAAGTTGTAGCCGTGTATTCTTGCCCATAAATTGAAACCTCTTTTTTGTTACCGTGATGGCTTTCGATAAATTTTACCGACTGGACAAACATACCACCTGAACCACAACACGGGTCGTAAATGATGCCTTTATAAGGCTCTATCATTTCGGCTATGAGGTTAACGATGCTCTTGGGAGTATAGAATTCACCTTTCCCTTTTCCTTCGGCCAGGGCAAACTTGCTGAGAAAATATTCGTATACGCGACCAACGATATCAGTTTGCTTGTCTTTGATGGTATCGATGTTATTGATCGTATCAAGCAAAGCAGCCAATTTGCTTGGATCAAGGTTAAGCCGTGAAAAGTAGTTGTCGGGCAATGCACCCTTCAAGGCGGGATTGTTTTTCTCTACCATATGCAGTGCCGTATCAATTTTTATAGCGATATCGGCTTGCTTGGCATTTTTGATGATGTAAGACCAGCGGGATGCTTCCGGGAGGAAAAAGACATTCTTCATATTGTAGAACTCCTTCATCTCCATGTACTTTTCTTTCCCTTCGTGAATGAGTTCCTTTCTGCGTTCCTCAAACTTGTCGCTGGCAAATTTTAGAAAGATCAGTCCCAGCACAACATGTTTGTATTCCGAAGGTTCCACAGAACCTCTCAGCTTATTTGCCGACTCCCACAAGGTTTCTTCGATGGATTTTGTCTTCTTGTTATTAACCTTTTTTGCCATGTATTTCAAGCTCTATTTTTATTTCAATTAAATCTGTACAATTTTCAGGTGCTGAAGCAAAAGTGATTCTGTCTATATGCTTAACAACCAACAAATCAGAAAGTAACAGGAGTTATCCCCCACAAATATAATGAAATAACCGCTCAATACATTAAAATAGCTTCCATATTAACCCACATTGCAGCTATCCATCGGCAACGATTTGATTTGATGGTCTTTATAGTGTGAAATGTTCACCAGGGTGCCACACGGATTCTTTCCTGGTGAAAACCTGGCAATAAAAGTGCGTAATTCTTTAATGCGGTGAGCTTAAAACAGCATATTCAGGTTATGCCTGTAAACATCATAATCATTTTGCGAAAAACAAACAATCAATACCTTTTCAATTAATTTGTTTTGATGCATGAAGTCATGGATGGTTTTGAGTGCAACTTTGCTTGCCTTTTCAATGGGATACCTATAAACACCGGTGCTGATAGAAGGGAAGGCAATGGTTTTGAAGTGATGCGCAACTGCCAGGCTTAAACTGTTTCGGTAACAACGTTCAAGTAGCTTTTCTTCGTTCTTATCACCACCTTTCCAAACCGGACCTACGGTATGAATTACATATTTTGCTGGCAGTTTGTACCCCTTTGTTATTTTAGCCTCACCTGTTTCGCAGCCATTAAGTGTTTTGCATTCTTCAAGTAATTCTTTTCCGGCAACCCGGTGTATGGCTCCATCAACACCTCCGCCGCCAAGCAGTGATTTGTTGGCAGCGTTTACAATAGCGTCAACATGTTGTGTTGTTATATCGCCTTTGATAATGTCAATTTTTAATTTCATATTCTTTTGAGGTTTTTCTGATTCATCTGCATTATCATCATCCATATCCAGCACCATCATCTGCGTATTCTCCATCTCTTTCAGCTTTTTTGCGGCCTCTTTATCCCCTGCTTCGGCCCATTATAACAGCCAAATATGGAAATATGGTGTCAATATAAAAACCCAAACATCCACAAAGGGATAGAATGTCCGGCTCCCATCTCTAGTTCATCCTTAACAATGAAATAATTTTTCTGACCAGACAGTTGTTTTGCAGTTTTATTTTTTCCTCCAATCTCGAAAATGAATTTTTCTTCCACAAAGAAGTCGCCGGCCGGCGGAAGCTTTACGTCATGTCTGACCGAAACCTGGTTAAGAAAGAACGTTTCCCTTAAATTCCCTTTTTCCGGATTGCCCCCTGCGAGGGTATGTATGAGGTTCGTGTTGTTCAAATAGATTTTCTCAGGTTTACTCAGATAACTAATTCCCTTATTGCTTTTGTGCAGCTGCTTTATTAATTGTGACTTTTCAAGTATGTTAAGCGCTTTGATCAGATAAGGTCGTGACACTTCAATCTTGTTGCTTAACTTGCTGATATTCGGCACAAACGGAACACTGGTGGCTATTGAGTACAATAACCTTTTCAGTTTTACTATATGGTTATAATCAATATCAACAACAGCCTTTATGTCGATTTCCAGGATAAGATTTATGGTTGCCAGAACTTTCTGGTGATACGCATCAATACCTTCCATAAAAAAGGGGTACTGACCGTATTTAAGATATTTCCCAAATTCGTACAGAGGCTTTATTTTTCGTATTATCGATTCAGATAATTCCTGGTGATTCGCCAATAGATCATTCAAATCTATAGCCGGGATCACTGTACCGGATTCCATAACAATAAACTCACGTAAGGATAGTTCAGGCAGAATGTATGTTACAGCCCTTCTGCTGAGGTCAGATTCTGCTTTGTATATGTCAAGAATAGAGGAAGATGAAAAAATTACATACAATCCGGGAAAATCATCATAAATCAGCTTGATTTCCCTCGACCATCCCGGATATTTGTGAATTGTCAGTTACAAATATAATGCTTTTTTGTTATTCATCAATAACAATTTCGCATAATGGGGAACAATCTTTTTATTTCCTTTTGATATGCTGATGCAATGTCGGTGACGGAGATATATGTATTTTTGGAGAATTATGCCAATAGCAGCACTTTTAATGTTGATTACCGGGGTCTTAGCATCTGATGAGGCACTGGTTTATAGAGATTTAACCGCTGATGCCGGTATGATTTCGGGTGTTGAGGCGGGTCAGCTGTCATACAATGATACCACCTTTACCGACACCCTGGTGGTACAACTGGCGGAGGTTCGTGTAACTGCATTTAACCGTCCGCATAATATTATGGATGTGCCCGGTTCTTTTACGCATATAGGCGGCGTTACGCTGGAGCGTATGAGTCCGGCGTACAACCTGTTGCCTGTTTTGATCCATGCACCGGGCGTTTTTGCCCACCAGGGAGCCACCAATACCAACAGGGTTACAATCAGGGGCATTGGTGCCAGGGTGCCCTATGCAACGGGAAAGATCAGGGCCTTTATAAACAACATCCCGCTCACGAACACGTCGGGTGTAACATTTATCCAGGACATTGATCCGGCATCGATCGAAAGCATGGAGGTAATCAAGGGTCCGGCCACTGGTGTATATGGAGCCGGACTGGGAGGTACCATTGTGATGTCCGCCCGGCGTCCTTCAGTTAGGAGCAGTGGCATACAGAATCAGGTTCAGATTGGATCTTTTGGCTTGATGCGCAATACCCTTGTTGCTGACCTCCCGGGCGAAAGCAAGGGCACCAGCCTTGTTTACAGTCATGCGCAAAGCGATGGTTACCGCCAAAACAATGAATACCGGCGCAATGCCATCACCTCCATCTCGCAATTCGGCAGTGGTGAACATACCCGCTTTACCTTGCTGATGGCCTTTTCCAGTCTGAAGTCCCATATCCCAAGCTCAATCGACAGTCTTACGTTCATGCAGCAACCGCGAAATGCTGCGTCGAACTGGCTTAAAACTCGTGGCTACGAAGATGCCAGAAGGTTCCTGGGAGGACTCAATATGGTACATATGCTGCACCAGAACCTTTTTGCAGAGGTAAGCCTGTTTTCTCTGTGGCACGATGAGAAGGAAATGCGTCCCTTTGACGTATTCTATGAGGAGAGGGCAACCATTGGGACGCGGTTTAACCTCAGGCGCCACTGGACCGCAGCCGAAAAAAAGCTGGAGGTCAGTGCCGGCGGTGAAGTGCTTTTTGAAAACTATCTGTACAGCAATCACGAAAACACTGGAGGTGCAGGCATTGTTGGTGACCAGATCAGCGATAACAGGGAAAGGGTTGGCAACTACAATTTTTATCTGCAGGCAGATGCCTCGGTCAACCAATGGATATTATCAGCAGGTGTAAACCTGAACCATAACAGGCTGAATTATCATGATCTGTTCCGCCATGGTGAAGCCGATCTTTCGGGTACCTACCATTACGGACTGATCATTTCGCCACGAATCAGTGCTGCTTTCAGAATCAACAAAGAAAATACCCTCTTTGCCACCATTAGTCATGGCTTTTCGCCACCGTCCCTTTCTGAGACTTTAACGCCCGATGGAGATATTAATCCGGACATCAAGCCTGAAAAAAGCTGGAACATTGAACAGGGGTTTCGTGGTCAACGTTTTGGAAACAGGCTGTTCTTTGATGTCAGCTTCTACCAGATGCGTTTGCAGAACCTGCTGGTTGCCGAAAGGGTAGGAGCGGATGCATGGGTAGGCAAAAATGCCGGTGCTTCTGTCCATACAGGGGTTGAGGCTGAATTGCACTGGGTACTGTGGCGCAACCAGACTGGATTTGGATCGACAGGCAAAGAGTTATCGTTAATTGCCAATGCTGCCTATAACCATTTCTATTTTAGTGATTTTACCGAGCTGGATGATGACTATTCGGGTAACCGTATCCCGGGTGTGCCACGGCAGGTGATCTTCGCCGGATTGCATAAACATTGGGGCAGGGGGGTTGATGCTTCTGTTATGTGGCGTCATGTGGGCCGAATGGCCATGAATGATGCGAATACCCGTTTTTATGGATCGTATGCCTTGTTTGACCTGAAAATTGAATACCAAATTGCGCTGTCAGCCCGATGGGAAACCAACTT
>PXAU01000206.1 GCA_003567075.1 Trueperaceae bacterium | reverse complement strand
TGGCGCTCACGGCGCTGCAGAGCGTGCAGGGCGACCTCGCGGCGGCGGCGCGGCACCTGGCGCGGGCGCAGACGCTCATCGTGGACAAGTCCGATCGCTTGGCCTACCGCTTCCGAGAGATCGGCGTTCGGCTCCTGCAGGGCGATTACACGCGCGCGCACGCGCTCAAGGAGTACCAGGCGCTCGATGCCGAGTTCGAGCACATGGGCCTGCTGCAGGAGCAGGGCTACGTCAAGCTCCACATGGCGTCGCTGCTGCACAGCACCGACGCCACGCGCGCCCGGGCGGTGCTGGACGACCTGCAGGGCCTGTGCGTCATGCTCCAGAACCACGCTTTCCTGGCCAAGGAGTGGCTGCTGCTGCCGGACTTGCGCCGCTTCGCGCAGCGCACGCATCCTGAGCTGCTCGGTGAGCAGAGCGACATCCTCGAGGTGGTGAGCCTGGGCCAGGAGGGCCTGTACTACGCCGGCGAGCGGGTGCCCATCCCCTTGAAGCGCTTGGTCGAGGTGATCGCGTACTTCCTTGAGCACAAGGCGGTCAGCCTCCAGCAGCTCCTCACCGACGTCTTCCCCGATGAGAAGCCGCGCTCGGCCAAGTCGTACTTCCACCAGTGCCGGCACCAGCTGAAGGAGCACCTGCCGGGGGTAGCGATCGAGTACGACCGGGAGGCGCGGCTCTACCGCCTGCGCAGCAACATCGACATCGTTTGGGACGTGGCCGAGGTGCGCGCTGGCCGGCGCAGCGGCGACTTCGGTGCGTTCCTGCCCAGCAGCCGCACCGACTGGACGCTGCTGCTCGACCACGGGCTCGACCGTTACAGGAGCGAGCTCGGCGACGCCACCAGCGAAGCGGCCTGAAGCGCCGTCCCAGCGCGTGCATACACGTCTTGCGGTTGCGCGGGAGGGGTCCGGCGTGCTGTAATGTCGTGTTGCGCCTCGTCGCAATCGAAGGAGGACCCCCCTTTCATGGACCAGAAAGAGAACCCGGTCGTGGACGCCCCTGCCGCGACCACCCACCCCGCCCCGGAGACCACCCACGAGCACACCCCCACTGCGGACACTGAGCAGGGCGACAAGAACGCAGCGGCAACGACCGAAGCTCCGGCCTCCGAGACGACAGAAGCGCCCGCGAACGACACCTCTGAGGCGCCGTCGCCCGATGCTGAGCAGGCGTCGACCGACTCGGTCGCCCACGCCACGCCCGAGACGCCGGACGAGCCGACGCCGGACGAGCCGACGCCGGAAGCGCCAGCGCCCGAAGGCTCCGAGGAGCCTGTAGAAGCGTCCGGCGAAGAGCCTGCGGACGCGCCCGTCGAGGCGCCACCGGCCCCGCCGGCCGACGCGTCAGCGACGGACGCTGCCCCGCCCGAGGCTGCTGCAGCTGACGAGCCGCCGAGCGCGGCGTCGGCGTACAGCCAGAAGTCCGACGACGAGATCACGATGGAAGACGTGATGGCCGCGTCCGACGAGCACCTGGCGCGCAAGCCCGTCCATCGCGGCATGATCGTGGCCGGCGAAGTCATCATGCTCACCCAGGAAGGCATCGTCGTCGATGTCGGTGCCAAGATCGAAGGCCTCCTGCCGTACAACCAGATCTTCGAGCACGACAGCAACCAGCAGGAGGTCGCCGAGTACTTCAAGCCGGGCGATCCCATTACGGTGTACGTGGTGCGTTCGGACGTCCCGAACAACACCATCGTGCTCTCCAAGCGCCGGGCGGATGCCGAGCGCGCGTGGAACCTGCTGCAGGAGATCCACGAGAAGGAGAAGCCGGTCGAGGTCGAGATCGTCGAGAAGGTGCGCGGCGGCCTCGTCGCGAACCTGGGCGTGCGCGCCTTCCTGCCGGCCAGCCAGGTCGACGTGCGGCGCGTGAACGACCTCTCGCCCTACGTGGGTCAGCGCATGAAGGTCAAGATCATCGAGCTCAACCGGCGCCGCAACCGCGTGATCATCTCGCGCCGGTCGATCCTCGAGGTCGAGCTCGCGGGCCAGAAGGCCGAGACGCTCAAGCAGCTCGAGCCGGGCTTCAAGACCGAGGGCGAGGTCGTCGAGATCACCGACTTCGGCGCCTTCGTCAACCTGGGCGGCATCGACGGCCTCGTGCACCGCAGCGAGCTCACCCACGGCCGCTTCAACCACCCGCGCGACGTCCTGAAGGTGGGCGAGAAGGTCCGCGTTGAGGTGCTCGACATGGACCTCGAGCGCGAGCGCATCAACCTCTCCATGAAGAAGCTGATGGCGAACCCGTGGGAGGACGTGCTCGCGAACTACCACATCGGCCAGCGCATCAGCGGCAAGGTCACCAACCTCACGCCCTTCGGCGCCTTCGTCGAGATCGAGCCCGGCCTCGAGGGCCTGATCCACGTCTCCGAGATGAGCTGGACCAAGCGCGTCCGGCACCCCAAGGAGATCGTCACGGACGGCGACCTGGTCGAGGCCATGATCCTCAAGATCGACACCCAGCAGGAGCGCATCTCGCTCGGTTTGCGCCAGACCCAGCCCGATCCCTGGAGCAGCCTGCCCGACCGCTACCCGCCGGGCACCGAGGTCACCGGCCCCGTCACGGGCCTCACCGACTTCGGCGTGTTCATGGAGATCGAAGAGGGCATCGAGGGCCTGGTGCACATCTCGGAACTCGCGCACGAGCACATCGAGGACGTCAACGAGCACTTCAAGCGCGGCGACGAGATCACGGCCGTGATCCTCAACATCGATCCGGTCGAGCAGCGCGCCAGCCTCTCGCGCAAGCGCCTGCTGCCCTTCACCGCCGGCGCCGGCGGCTTCGACGAGATCGGCACGGGTGCGCCAAGTGCGCGCGGTGGCGCGCCGGGTGGCCGCCGCGGCGGTCGCCGCGGTGGACGCCGCGGAGCCGGCATCGACTACGACTACAGCTACGCGGCCGAGAGCGCTGGGCAGAAGACCACCACCAAGCTCGGTGACGTCTACGCCGACCTGTTCGCGCAGTTCGGCCTGACCGACACGAAGGATGAGGACGAGAAGGAGGCGACGCCCAGCGCGAGCGAGGCCAGCGACCAGGCGGCCGCCAGTGATGGTGCGCCGGCGCCTGACGCCGAAGCCGCGCCCGCGAAGCCCGCGGAAGCCGGGGAGGCCGCTGCGGCTGCTGCGACCGAGCCCGCTGCCGAGGCCGCCGCGCCGACGCCGGAGGCTCCGGCCCCGTCGCAGGACGTCAGCGCCCCGCCGACCGCCGAGCCGGCAACCGAGCCGGCTGCGGCGAAGCCCGAGCCCGAGGAGGCGCCAGCCGCCGATTCCGAGAACGCCATCGACGCCGCGGAGGCCGCCGCGTTGCTCACCGCCGCGTTCCGTGAGGGCCGCCGCCCCGTGAAGGCGAGCGAGACCCCGTCGGAGCCGGTCCAAGAGGCTGCACCGGCAGCCGAGGCGCAGCCCGAGGCGCAGGCCGAGGCGCAGCCCGAGGCCCAGCCCGAGGCGCAGCCCGAAGCCCAGCCCGAAGCGCAGCCCGAGGCGCAGGCCGAGGCGCAGCCCGAAACCAGCGACGCGTCGGCTGAGCCCGCAGCGAGCGAGCAGGTGTCGACGGAGTCCGAGCCCGAGTCGCCGGCCACCGCCGACGACGACGACGGCGACGACGACGGCGACGACGAGGAGCGCGACCGCAGCGCCTGAGCGCTCGACGGCAGGCACGTTCCCGAGATCCGGCAGCGGCCGTGGCATGAACGCCACGGCCGCTGCTTCGTGTAGTGCGGCTTCGCGTGCGTCTCGCGACCCGGCATGATCCGTGCAGTGCGGTCCACCGGCCATGGGGCTGGCAGTGAGGTTCAACGGCCACGAGCCAGGCCGTGAGGTCCATCGGCGCGCCCCTCCATGCGCCTTGCGAAGTGTTCAGGGAACCGGCTCAGCGCGCCGACGCGAGGCGGAGCGCGCTCGCCGACGCGAGGCGGAGCGCGCTCGCCGACGCCGTGCGATCACGCCCCTTCATCACGCTCGACACCTCGACTGTCGACCAGATCGTCATCGCTCTGGTGCCGGCCGGTCTCCGCAGCGACGAGTTGGTCCCGTCGTGCGCATCCGAGGCGACTCGCAACCGTTGCCATCGACCACCGCGATGCTCCGCGATCGCGCCTTCGCCCCCGAACGGAACGAAGCCGCCGTTCGTGTTGCAGGCGCGGTGTTCCTCGAGGCCATGGCGCCGCAGTGCACCTTCCCGAGCCGAACCAACGCGACGTCCACCTGGAGCGGTACCATGCGCGCCGCTGCGACGAAGTGGACGTACTCCGCCACGGTAGACCGCGGTGATGGTCGACTGGCACCCTGACCGCGCTCATCTTCGCTCGAGCGCTGATCGCTACTCGAATCGAGCGATGCTCGGCTGAGGCCACGCACCCAGACCCGACCGGCCTCGACCGGAACCAGACGACACGCGCTTGACGACCGCGTGACGAACGCACTGGCGCACGGCGAGCGACCGATCGCCACGCCCTGTGTCGCTTCTCGTCATCGGAGCCGAGCTCGTCCTCGGCGACGACAAGGGTCCAGCGACGGGAGCGCTCGACTCGCCCCGGCCGCCAGGTACGCCTCGGTGTGCCCGACCCTCCCGCTACAATGCTCCAGTGCCGCACCTCGGTATCGACATCGGCGGCAGCTCGGCGAAGGTCGCGCTCCTGGACGACGCCGCGCGCGTCTTGTTCCGGTCGCTCATCACGCTGGCCGACCGAGCGGACGACCCCAACTCGAACCGGGCCGTCAGGGTCGACGTCATAGCGAAGGCCATCGCAGCGGCGGCGGCCGAGGCGGGGGTAGCGCCGGCGAGTGTCACGGTGGCGACACCCGGCATCGTCGACGCAAGGCACCGCAGGGTCGTGTCACTGCCGGGTAAGCTCGCGGGTCTCGAGGGTGTCGACTGGACCGAAGCGCTCGCGGCCCACGACCCGCGTCACGCCACGCCGATCACGGTGCTCAACGACGGTCATGCTGCCTTGCTTGGCGAAGCGCGCCTCGGTGCGGCGCGTGGCGCGCGCGACGTGGCGATGCTGACGCTCGGGACCGGCGTCGGCGGCGGTGTGATGATCGACGGCCGTCTGCTGGAGGGTCGCCACCGGCGTGCCGGACACCTCGGGCACATCAGCCTCGACCCGTACGGGGCGCCGAGCGTGTTCCCCACCCCTGGGTCGCTGGAGTGGCACATGGGTGACGCGTACGCGGCCGCGAGGACCGACGGGCGTTACGCCTCAAACGAAGCGATCTTCGCGGGCGTGCGTCGAGGTGAGTCGGCAGCCGTGGGCGCATGGGCGCGGATGATGCGGGCGCTGGCGGTGGGCATCGCGTCGATCGTGAACGCGTTCGACTGCGAGCGCGTCGTGCTCGGCGGTGGCCTCCTCGCAGCAGGTAGCCTGGTGCTCGAACCACTCGAGCGGCAGCTGGACGAGGTCGAGTGGCGGCCTGATGGGATCCGCGTGGAGGTGGTACCCGCCACGCTGGGGCGCTTCGCCGGCAGCGTTGGCGCAGCGGTCTACGGCCGCGACGCGAACGGGCGAAGAGAGGGAGGAACGTCGTGAACTTCTGGTTGGCCAGCGCAAACCCGCACCGCGTCGAAGCGCACATGGCGCTCGGCATCTGGCGCGGCGTGATCACGAACCCGGCCGTCGTCGCCGCTGAGCAGCGCGAGCCGAAGGGGCTCTTCCGCGACCTGATCACGCTGGCGCCGCACGCCTGGTACCAACTGCGTGATGCTCCCCTCGCGGCGATGCTCGCAGAGGCCGACGCGATGCTGGCGATCGACCCCGAGCGCATCGGCATCAAGGTGCCCGCCACGCGCGCCGGGTTCGGCGTCCTTCGTAGGCTGCGCGACCAGGGGGTGCGGCCCATGGCGACCGTCGTCCCGACGGGCGCCTGGCTCGCGTTCGCGGTGGCGGCCGGGGCGACGATGGTCGCGCCCTACGGTGGGATGCTGCAGCGCGCCGGGCTCGCGTCGAAGCATGACGAAGTCGAGGCGATGCAAGCAGTGATCGACGCGCAGGGGTACGACGTGCAGCTCTGCACTGGGATCTACGAGGCGCCCGAGATCGCCACCTACGCGCGGATGGGGGTCAAGGCCTGCTTCGTGTGGGAGCGTGACGTCGAGCGCTTCCTGACGCAGCCGCTCGTCGACGAGGCGTGTGCGGGGTTTGCCGCTGACTGGGCCGCGATCGAGGCCGCCTTGAACGGCTGACCTACCACCCGAGCGCGCCGGCCCGTGTGGCATCGTCGCGAGGCGCAACGCCCGACCCCGCGGCGTGCCACGCTCGCGCGCATGACCACCCGCCCTCGCGACGCCGATCGGCGATGCCGCTCACCTGGCGTTGGCAGGTCTGGTTGGGGGTGTGCGCTGCGGTGTGCCGACGCCGGGTCGCCGGCGGAAGGCGGAGCGCGAGCTCGCGGCTGCTGACGTGTCGGCTTTCGGGTTCCTGGCGCCTTTGTTTCCGCCTGCGGTCGTTGATCGGGTGCTGGTGGCGACGGGGCAGGTGGCGCAGCGCTGGGCCTCGAGCACAGGCACCTGTCACGCGACAGTGAGCTGATACTGACGAAGCCGCTCCTGGCGCGTGTTGGTCATCTCGGATGAGAACGGGCTTCAGAACTCGGACTGTCCGCAGGTTGCAGACCGATACGGCTTGGCAACGACGTCGACCCCGACCAGCGCTCCTCCACCGGCGGCCTACGCGCCCTGCGCCGCACGCTCTCGGGACCTCCGCATTGCTCCCGCCAGCAACGGGGCCAGACTGATCGCTGAACCCATCACTGGAGGCAGTCCGTACCACACCACGCCGCACCGCCAACCATCGCGCGCTGAAGCGTACCGTGGCGTGTTCCTCACCCAAAGGCAGCAAGCACGCCACCTGGCCACAGCCGACCAAGCAACCCAGCGGCGCCATCATCATGCAAACGTGAACGGTACTCGCGCGATGGTGCGGTTACGCTCAACGCGGAGGGAATGCCATGTTGCAGACCATCGCGATCGTCCTGTTCGTGCTGTGGTTGCTCGGGATCGTAACGGGCACGCTCCTCGGTGGCTTCATCTACATCCTGCTGGTGGCCGCCGTCATCATGATCCTGGTGCGGATCATCCAGGGCCGCAGGCCCGTCTGACGCGCACCCGCCCGCGCGCGACCGACGCAACGAGCGCGGCCTGCACCAAGCAGGCGGCCTGCGCGAAGCAGGCGGCCTGCGCGAAGCGCGCGCCTCACATCCGCCGCAGGCGGTTGATGCGATCCTGCAACGGTGGGTGCGTCGCGAACATGCCCACCGCGTTCATGCGTGCCTTGGGGTTGATGAAGAACATGTGCGCCACGCCCTCGGAGACCTTCATGGGCGCGCCCTTGTAGTCGCGCAACTTCTCCAGCGCCCGCGCAAGGCCCTCGGGGTTGCGGGTGATGTAGGC
>PXAU01000111.1 GCA_003567075.1 Trueperaceae bacterium | reverse complement strand
GATTGTGCATGGGCCTGATCCTCCCGTATTTTCCGACGCTGTCGGATGGGTTTGTTTTGTTAACGCCCCCATTATACGTGGAAGATCGGGCCTATTCAATTTTCTAATTTGGACACGTATGATATAAATACTATGTTAAAAGAGATAAAAAAGAAGGCTTCAAGAAAAAGGATTCTGCTCGCCGCGGCGCTGCTAATTATTATCTCGGCGGCTTACATGACTTTTTATTATTACAGGGATTTGATATTCGGCCCCCCTGTACATTTCTGGAAAGAAGATTACATGGAAATAGGCCTTTATCCGGAAGGATACGATGCCGCGTTCGCGGTCACGATAGATGATGTAAGCTTTCATACATCCCCTGAAAAGGTGCGGACAGCAGTTTCGGTCCTGGATAAGTTTCAGATAAAGGGCGTGTTTTTCGTTATTCCTTACGACAGGGGCAAGTACAGGTTCACCCGCGACCTTGATGTGGCTGAAGTGCTGAGGGAAGCCGTTGAAAAAGGGCATGAGGTAGGCCAGCACGGGCTTACCCATATAATGCCCAGAAAAAGCATCCGCAGCGTTAACTGGGCGAAAGAGTTCAAGGGCCTCCCGTACGGAGAACAGCGCAGGCGTATTTACGTGGGGCGCAAGATCCTTAAGGATGCGGGTTTCACGGTTGAAGGCTTCAGGAGCCCCGCCTTCAGCGCGAATTTTACCACGCTGAGGATACTTGAGGCGGAAGAATTTCTCTACGGAGCGAACGTTGCCGTGTACCCTCCGCCGCTTATGATGGCGAACAAGAGGTTCGCCGAATCAATTTACTATCCCTTCTATCCCGAAGGGCTCAATCTGGTTGAGTTTGTAGCCCACGGAGATTATTTCAAGATGCTTCATAGCAGGAAGAATTTTATCAGCCTTCGCAACAGGTTTGAAAGAATATACCGTCGCGGCGGGATTTTTGTGCTGTACACCCATATACAGCATCTTGACCCTAGGGGGCTTGAACTCATGAGGAGGTGCCTTGAGTTTGCCGAGGACAGGAATGTCTGGAAGCCGAATCTGGGGGAGATCGCTCTCTGGTGGAAAGCCCGCGAAGCGCTCTGGGCCGGTTCGGAAATAGAAGACGACGTGTTGAAAATTACCCTGGAGAAAGGGAACGAGCTTGAGTTAAACGGGCTGACCATAAGGTTCAAGGACGATGTCCCCGCTGATATGTATAGAATATACGACGGGTTCGGTTCTACCATAGAACAAGGAAGCATTGAGGATGGGACGGTCATATTTAACTACTAGCCACCGGCCCGTACATATGCATTGCTTTTTCTCAACCCCTGTTATGGAATATAAAATAAGAAAATACCGCGACAGCGACAGGGAAGCGGTTAGGAATATTTGCCATAAATCATGTAATACGCTTCTCCGATTTTTGTTATCCTCGGGTCTTCAATTCCCCTCTTCTCATAAATGCCGGAAGGTTCTTCTCCCGAGGGAACCATCACGGGTTTTTTTCAACTGTAAAGTTGAAGCCGTCTCCGCTTCTTGCAAGGCAGAAAAAGAATTTTCCCTCAAGGACTTCAACTCTTAAATACCGGCTTGTAAAACGCATTTTATTATCGTAACATAATTAAAGAAATCCCCCCGGAAGAGGATTCCGGAAAAAATTTTCAGGGTTGTTTGAACCGCGCCCCCGCTTACCAGCTGTTTTTAGTTTCCGGGATTTAACGGTTTGAGGAATGCGTTTCCGAAAATACTCCCGGTATGCCCGGGACAGTGAAAGCGAAAAAAGCTGGAGAATATTCCGCATGAAAGATTCAAATAAGACATTACCTTCGCACAGCTCCGGCAGGCAGCTGGAACAGGGCCTGAATTATCTTACAAAAGACGGTGTTGCGGCTCAGTGTATGGTTGTTCTGACCAGCGGGGCATTTCTTATAGCTTTCGCAATCGAGCTGGGCGCATCCAACTTTCAAATCGGGCTGCTTGCCGCGATAGGACCGCTGGCCCAGCTTCTTCAAATTCCGGGCATATATATTGTTGAAACCGTTCGCAACAGAAAAAAAATTTCTCTTGTAATGGTCTGGCTGAACCGTATTTGCTGGATAGCCGTGGCTTTTGTGCCGTTTTTCTATTCCGGGGAGGCGGCTCTTACAGCTTTTCTTCTGCTGATGATTTTATCCTCGTCGGCTACCGCGATTTCAACGTGCAGCTGGAATTCATGGATACGCGATCTGGTCCCAGACAAAATTATGGGCGAGTATTTCGCAAGAAGGATGCGCCTTGGAATAGGTGCAGGGATATTTCTAAGCCTTGCAGCCGCTGTTTTTCTGGATTTATCAAAGAACTGGTTCGGGCAGTCTCCTGTCTACAGCTACTCAATACTGTTCCTCGCGGGGGCGGGAGCGGGGATTACAGCCGTTTTGTATCTTGGCAGGGTTCCGAACGTTCCGATGGCGGATGCGAACGGGAGAATCAGTTTACTGCATTCTATACTTGAGCCTCTAAAAGACGCGAATTTTAGAAAGCTGATAGGGTTCTTATGTTCATGGAGTTTCGCGGCTAACCTGGCGGCGCCGTTTTTTATGGTATATATGCTTCGAAGGCTTGGTCTAAGCATGTCCATGGTTGTAGGGCTAAGCCTGCTGGGTCAGCTTTCAAACTACGCTTTCCTGATGATATGGGGGCGTTTTATCGACCGGTTCAGCAATAAATCCGTGCTTTCGGTCTGCGGACCCCTCATGATAGGCTCGTTTCTGGGATGGACCTTTACCACAATGCCCGGCCCTCATTTCCTGACAATACCGCTTTTAGCCTTTCTGCATATCATAGTCGGGGTCGCGGCTTCGGGCATGGTTCTCGGTTCGAGCAATATCGCTTTTAAGATGGCTCCCCGAGGCAAGGCTACCTCTTATCTTGCGGCAAACACTATTTTTGTCTCCATCGCGGCAGGAACAGGACCGATGCTCGGCGGAAAGTTCGCTGATTTTTTCTATGAGCGGGAGTTGTCATGGACCCTTGAGTACACCACTCCCTATGAAACTTTTACTTTGCCGACGCTTAATCTGCAGCAATGGGACTTTTTCTTCGTGCTGGCTTTCATTATCGGCTTGTATTCGCTTCACCGGCTTAGAAAAGTTACAGAGGTAGGCGAAGTCGGCCGGAAGATCGTGGCCGGGCACCTGATGATTGAGCTCAGGAGGCAGATTCGCATACTTTCAAGCGTTGAGGGCCTGAGGCAGATGGTAACCTTCCCGTTTGGATTGATTCGGGAGCTGAAAAAAGAACACAAAATAGAAATGGCCGAAGAGGGAAATGACGGCAGCGGTTCAAACGAACAAACTTCCGGGACGGATTGAGCGTACGGAAGCCGGGAGGGCTCCGACAGTAGGAGCTTCCTGAATATCCCGGGGGAAAAATTTCCCATCGGATACATACTTGGAAGAGAGAACTTATATTCCTCCGCAAATCCGTATGGCCGCTGCGAGATGCCATCAACAGTTTGAAAAGCGCGGAATCTCCCCATATAAAAGAATCCGCAAAAATCTATCTTAACGACCCTGATGAACGAGGTTGTAAATCATGATGAAAGTACTTGGCATTATGGCCGCCCCCGCCATCGGGATGCTGATTTATTTCAAGAGTAAACGTTGGTTATAGAAAGGAGCGGAGTATGCCTGGATTATATTTCCTTTTCCCGACGCTGCTTATTATTTTCATCTCCATCCTGATTGTAAGAGCCGCCGCCATCGGGCTTATGATGACGGGCCTGGACGAGAAAAAGGCAAGGTTCCAGGCAGTGTCAGCCTTTACGGGCACCGGGTTCACGACAAGGGAAGCTGAAACCGTGGTAAATAACCCCGTAAGAAGGCGCATCGTAAGCTGGCTTATGATACTGGGCAACGCCGGCATCGTATCAATTATCGTAACCACCACATCCTCGCTTGTTACAAGCCATGGCTATCAGATTTCAATCAACGTGGTGATTCTGCTCGGGGGGATATACCTGATTTACAGGTTCGCCACGCGAAAAGGCCTCATGCGAAGGTGGGAGGATTTCATACAAGCCAAGTTCGTTAAATCCGGCGCGTTTGAAGAGGGATTAACCGAAGACCTCCTCCACCTGATAGAGGGGTACGGGCTCGTACGGACAGCTATAACCGAAGATTCCCCGTTCGCGGGAAAAACTCTGGCGGAGAGTAAACTTACCAGCAAAAAACTGCTTGTTTTCGGAATTGAGAGGGGCAAAAGCTGGGTTTCAATACCATCTTCCAAAGAGGTGGTCAGGGAAGGCGATAAACTGGTTGCCTACGGACCACTTGACGTATTGAGAACCCAGCTGAAAAGCAAGTCATGACTGTTTCACGGGGACTTTTGTAAGCGGACAGCCTCTTATATTCTTCTGAAACCCGTTATAATTCGCCTTCCTGCCGGATATTATATCCCGCGGCTTTAATACCGGCCCCGCACTTTCCGCGGCGGAACTGCCCCTCTCAATTCCGAGGATGCCAAAAAAACCGCCCCGAAACATCCGGATGGAAAGAAATGTTTTTTAACGCGCCCCATACCGGAGTATCAAACAAAACGCTAGGTCCTGCCGTGCTCCCACTCCCAGTTCCTTACCTCGGGCATCTCCTGCCCGTACTCGGCAATATAATGCTTGTGCTCCAGCAGTTTCTCCCTGAGCTCCTGTTTGAGATAGGCGGCGGAAGAGCCGAGCCCGGGCGTCCTGTCTATGACATCGCTCACAAGGCTGAATCTGTCTATGCCGTTCATCACCGCCATGTCAAAAGGCGTTGTCGTAGTTCCCTCCTCGGTGAATCCCCGCGCATGCAGATTGTTGTGGTTGGTCCTGGCATATGTGAGCCGGTGCAACAGCCACGGATAGCCGTGAAAATTAAATATTACAGGCTTGTCCTTCGTAAACAAAGCGTCAAAGTCCATGTCGCCCAACCCGTGGGGGTGTGTTTTAGGAGACTGGAGCTTCATAAGGTTCACCACGTTTATGACGCGCACTTTCACCTCGGGAAGGCTTTTCCTGAGAATGCTTACCGCCGCCAGCGTTTCGAGGGTGGGAATATCCCCGGAGCATGCCATGACGACATCGGGTTCTCCCCCGCGGTCGCTGCCGGCCCAGGGCCATATGCCGAGCCCGGCCGTGCAGTGCTTTACCGCGGAATCCATATCAAGCCACTGCTGCTGCTTCTGCTTTCCCGCGATTATGACATTTATGTAATGCCTGCTGCGCAGGCAGTGGTCAGCGACAGAAAGGAGGGTATTTGCGTCGGGGGGAAGATATATTCGAACTATTTCGGCTTTCTTGTTCGCCGCCAGATCAATGAACCCGGGGTCCTGGTGGCTGAAGCCGTTATGGTCCTGCCTCCAGACATGCGAGCTCAGAAGAATGTTAAGCGACGACAACGGAGCTCTCCAGTGCACCCTGTTCTTTGTCGCATCAAGCCATTTCGCGTGCTGGTTGAACATGGAATCTACGACATGCGCGAAGGCCTCGTACGTGGCAAAAAGCCCGTGGCGCCCTGTCAGCAAATATCCCTCCAGCCAGCCCTGGCAAGTGTGCTCGCTCAAGATCTCCATCACCCTGCCCGAAGGAGAAAGCTCTCCGCCGTCCTTGTCCTCCGGGAGGTAGCTGCCGAGCCAGGTTTTCTTTGATGCTTCGTAGACCGCATCCAGACGGTTAGAGGCGGTTTCATCCGGCCCGAAAAGCCTGAAATTCGATGGGTTCATCTCCATAACATCCCTCAAAAACACTCCGAGAACCTTCGTAGCTTCCGATTCCGCCGCTCCGGGCCTTGCCACTTTGACTGCATATTTTCTGAAATCCGGCATCCTCAGGGCGCGCATAAGGCTCCCGCCGTTGGCATGCGGATTTTCCCCCATCCTGAGCCCGGCCCGGGGAGCAAGCTCGGCAAGTTCCGGCAGGAGCCTGCCTTCGGAATCGAACAACTCTTCCGGCTTATAGCTTTTCATCCATTTTTCCAGCTGTTTCACCCTTTCGGGCTTCGCGGCCATATCCGAAAGCGGCACCTGGTGGCTTCTCCAGGAACCCTCCGTCAGTTTGCCGTCCACCTTCTCCGGGCCTGTCCATCCCTTCGGGCTCCGCAGGATTATCATCGGCCAGAAAGGCCTCTCCGTTTTCTTTTCCGCTTGGGCGTTCTCCTGTATGCTTTTTATTTCGTCGGCCGCCTCGTCCAGAGCCGCGGCCATCTTTTTATGCATCGGGAAGGGCTCTTTGCCCTCCACGAAAATCACCCTGTAACCGCACCCTTTAAAATAATTCTCCAGCTCATCCCGGCTTATTCTCGCAAATATCGAGGGGTTTGCGATTTTATATCCGTTTAGATGAAGTATCGGCAGCACTGCGCCGTCCCTTCCCGGGTTGAGGAACTTGTTTGAATGCCAGGCCGCGGCAAGGGGGCCGGTTTCCGCCTCGCCGTCCCCCACCACGCAGGCGGCTATAAGCCCGGGATTATCGAACACCGCTCCGTAGGCGTGCGACAGGGAATACCCTAACTCTCCTCCTTCATGGATTGAGCCGGGGGTCTCCGGCCCCGTGTGGCTTGATACTCCCCCGGGAAAAGAGAACTGCTTGAACAGCCTGCGCATCCCTTCTTCGCCGGAGGTGACATCAGGATAATACCGGCCGTACGCCCCTTCAAGATAAGTGTTCGCAGTAAGTGAGGGGCCGCCGTGTCCGGGGCCCGTTATGAATATAATATTCAAGCCGCGCTCTTTTATCAGCCTGTTTAGGTGCACGTATATAAAATTAAGCCCCGGGGTCGTCCCCCAGTGGCCGAGCAGCCTCGGCTTGATTTGCTCCAGCCTGAGCGGTTTTTTAAGCAGAGGATTGTCAAGAAGGTAAATCTGCCCGACAGAAAGGTAATTGGCGGCCCGCCAGTAAGCGTCCATTTTCTTAAGAAGTCCGGGAGAAACGGGATTTTTCATGGGACGGTTTTCCTTTGGTTTTTTGTAAATATTCAATAAACCACGTATGCCTCAATTCTACTACGGAAGCAGGACAAATCAAGAAAAATTGGGCATTTTACCAATTTTGTCCATAGTCGATTCAAGAATAGTATCACCTTCGTATGTATGTGCGGACAGAGTGGTTATAATCATTGAAGCAGGTTTGTTTTCCGAACCATCCTCAAACATCATATCACGATGAAGTTTGAGAAGTTGGATACAATATTGCAGGTGGAATTTTGTCTATATCCATAGCAACTTCGGATAAACCGACGGGCTTCGCGCATCATGGATCAAAACCAGAGGGCATATAACTGCGGATTGCCAACAAGCCAAAACAGCAGAGGAGTTCTGTATCAGGGGCGGCGCTCGTCTATAATTGCAACGGACAATATCACCGATCCGTAACAGGACGTCCCGGATGCCTTCTCATG
>PXAU01000345.1 GCA_003567075.1 Trueperaceae bacterium | reverse complement strand
TGTTTGCTGCGGAAAAAATTACGGGAGTTCAAAATTGAGTTTTTGGAAGGGTAAAAGAGTTGTGGTGACAGGGGGGGCGGGTTTTCTTGGAACATATGTTGTTTCTATATTACAGGAATGCAGCTGCAAAGATGTTTTTATTCCGGTTAAAGATGATTATGACCTTGTGAAAATGGAAGACGTAAGAAGGCTTTACAAGGATGCGAAGCCTGATATTGTTATACACCTTGCGGCAAAAGTAGGAGGGATCGGGGCAAACAGGGAAAACCCCGGAAGTTTTTTCTATGATAATCTTATGATGGGCGTGCAGCTTATGGAAGTCGGGAGACAGGAAAACCTTGAGAAGTTTGTCGCATTAGGCACGATATGTTCCTACCCCAGGAACACCCCGGTTCCCTTCAGGGAAGAAGACCTGTGGAACGGGTACCCTGAGGAAACTAACGCGCCTTACGGTCTTGCGAAGAAAATGCTTCTTGTCCAGGCGCAGGCCTACAGGCGGCAGTACGGTTTCAACGCAATTTTTTTGATGCCGGTTAACCTGTACGGGCCTTATGATAATTTTGATCCGGATTCTTCACATGTGATTCCCGCAATCATAAAGAAATGCTTTGATGCTATTAAACATAATGAAAAAGAAATAGTTGTTTGGGGTACGGGGAAGGCGACCCGCGAGTTTCTTTATGCCGGGGATGCTGCGGAGGGAATTCTGCTTGCTTCTGAAAAGTACAACAAGCCGGAGCCGGTGAATATCGGCGCCGGTTTTGAGATTTCAATAAGAGATCTGGTGGCGCTTATTGTTAAGCTTACCGGTTTCGGGGGCGATGTTGTCTGGGATTCTTCAAAGCCTGACGGCCAGCCGAGGAGATGCCTGGATACAACAATTGCCGAGAAGGAATTCGGTTTTAAAGCAGCGACAGGTTTTGAAGAGGGGTTGAGAAAGACCGTAGAATGGTACAGGGGAACAAGGGGCGATGAAGCTTAAAGGGTATTCCGTTTCGCTCCCGGATGTTCCTGAATTTCTTTTTCGAAAACGAAAAACCTCCAATAGGTTTTTTCGGGCACCCTGAAGGTGCGAATCATTTTTGCGCCGGGTTTAGAAAAATCGTCAACCACTTTCCGCAGATGATAATTTTTAACGTTAATCTCCCAGTAATGCTCATCCCAGATGTTTTCCTTTCCTCCGGGTAAGCAGGGGATCGGAACCAGAATATTAACGGGCCCCGGTCCGGGAATGTGGAGGGAATAACGCCACATCGGTTTTGCGTCAGGCAAGCTCAATACAATATATCTTTTTGAAACCCGGACCATCTCGCTGAAAGCTGTAATAGAATGATTGTAAGGCATATGCTCTAAAACCTGAAAGGCGCAAACGCAGTCAAATGTGCTTTCGGAAAAAGGAAGTTTTGTCGCTGACGCCAGATAATCAGGATGCAGATCCGGATCGATATCTACAGTTTTAACTTTTATCCCATAATGACTCAACAGGTTCTTAAATATGCCGGTTCCGACTCCGATTTCAAGGACTGAAGCAGGGTTTAAGGATATTACTTCGTTCAACTGGTGCCATATGCTTATCCAGCGGGTTTTATTAACGTATTTTTCGAAATTGTAATGTGCTTTGTCGACTTGTTTTGTTTCCAATTTTCTCTCTGTTAAACTCAAGCGGGGTTAATTCTTGCATTATTTGTGTCAAACACTTATTAAGTATGCCACAAGCAGAGCCAAATTCCAATTTAAATCAGCTTGTTTCCGGAATTCGGGATTAGTATTCTCTTGCGAATGCCGGTATGGGATGGTATTTTTATTCGGTAAGCTTACAGGCAGATAATCTTTTTTAAAACGGGAGCCGGATATGATTGGCCGTCTGCATGAGGAATGCGCATAAAGTTCTTTTGCTCTTCCCCTCTCTTGAATGAAATTTTAAAGTGCGCAATAATGAAGAATCCGGCGTGTACCCCTTTTATGTATCAACGTCGGATTGCAGCGGGACGCCTGGAGAAATTTAATGGATTTATTTAAGTATCTTCAGCATTTGCCTGATTTGTTCTCATATGGAAGAATATCCGGCTTTATCAGGAATTCGGCGCGAAGCGAACTTGTCCGCAATGTTGCTATAGTGGCCACGGGTACGGCCGCCGCCCAGTTAATTAGGGTCGCGTTTTCTCCCCTTATTACCAGGATATATAATCCGGAAGTTTTTGGGTTTTTAGGGGCTTTTATGTCTATTGCAAACATTCTAATCCCTGTTGCGGCGTTTTGTTATCCTATAGCTATCGTGTTGCCCCGCACGGATGGGGACGCCCTCGGCCTGGCCCGGCTTTCCGCATATACAGCGCTTGTTACTTCCTTGCTGGCTGCGGTAGTGCTCCTATCGGCAGGAGAATACCTGGCAGAGTTGTTTAATCTGCAGGCTATCAGGAAATTCCTGATCCTGGTTCCGCTGATAATGTTTTCCAGTGCTTTGATGCAAATTGCTGAGCACTTGCTTATCCGAAAAAAACAATTTAATATTACGGCCCGGGCTACCGCTTTTAACGCGTTAATCGTAAAGAGCGCACAGGCGGGAATAGGCTGGTTTTATCCGTTTGCCTCGGTGTTGATAGCATTGGCGGCGGTTGCCAACGCAATTCAGGCGGCTATTCTCGGCATAGGCATAAAACGTTCGCAGGCTTTTAAAAGCCCGGGAAAGTCAGCACCCCTGCGGATTCTTGCGAGACGATACTACGATTTCCCCCTTTATCGTATGCCGCAGATGTTTGTTAACGCTGTTTCCGAAAGTTTGCCCGTATTGCTGCTTTCCGGGTTTTTTACACCGGCAGCGGCCGGTTTCTATACTCTGGCAAAAACCGTTATGGGCATTCCTGCCATGCTTATTTCCAGATCGGTAGCTTCCGTGTTTTATCCCCATATATCGGAACATGTTCAGAATGGAGTTCCTCCTTTCCGGTTAATTATAAAAGCAACGGCTACTCTGGGATTGGTGGGGTTTTTGCCTTTTTCAATTCTCGGGGCTTTTGGCCCGGGAGTTTTTGAGTTCGTTTTTGGTTCGGAGTGGGTAGTTTCGGGAGACTATGCCCGCTGGCTTGCGCTCTGGCTGTTTTTCGGGTTTATCAATGCCCCCAGTGTTGCTTCAATTCCTGTTTTGTCAATGCAGAGATTTTTTCTGTTCTTTGAGCTGGTAAATATAGCTATGCGTTCTGCTGCAATAGCGGTAGGTTTTTATTTTTTCGAGAGCAGCTTGATTGCGGTGGCTCTTTTCTGCTTGACGGGTGCCTTTATGAACATGATTTTGATAACTGTCACCCTGACGAGAAGTAAGAAGATTGCGGGGTTTTCCGGAAAATGAAAGGACTGTTGCTCAATTAGATTTGAAACAATAATTTTCCCGGCTGCAGGTATTTTGAAATAGTGAGAATTTTTGCTGAGGTTTAGTTGAGATGAAGATTTTGATGGTTTCATACTTCTTTTATCCTGAGATTACGCCCAGGGCATTCAGGACTTATGAACTTGCTAAAGAGTTCACGCGGCTGGGGCACGAGGTAACCGTGTATATCCCGGAACATGACTTCAATTATGGGGATTTAAAAAAATCCACGGGTATTATTTTGAAGGAGATCCCCCCGGGCTTTCTGCTGGAAAGGACATCCAAACCCGCGGACGGAAAGGATCCGGGCCGTTTTTATGACCGGAAGGCAGGAAAAAAACGAAATTTTTTGAAATTTCTGAAACCATTGTTCGGCGTATTTTACAACCTGGTATACGTTGAAAAAGCCGCCGCGGAATACTTCTATCCAGTATATGATTCCTTGAAAAAAGACAGGGGCGGGTATGACCTGTTAATATCAGTCGGGCTGCCTTTTTCAGCACATTTCGGATGCTTTCTCGCGCTTTTAAAAAATAAGAGTCTTGCCCGGGTCAAGATCGCGGAGTACGGCGATCCTTTTTCATTAAGCGTTCATAAATGGCAATTCAGATATTGCAAAATCTACAAGTTCATAGAAAAACTCGTATTAACGCGTTTTGATTTTGTAACTGTGCCGACGACGGATATGGCAGTGTTGTTCAGGGAATTAAAAGAGCCCGGTCGTATAAAGATGATTCCGCAGGGATTTGATTTTTCGGGAATAAAGCTGGCGGAGTATAAAAAAAAGCAGGTTCCGACCTTTGCCTACGCGGGAATATTTTATCCGGATATAAGGAATCCGGATAAACTTTTTGAATTTCTGTCAAATCTTCAGATTGACTTCAGATTCCACGTATATACGGATATTTCCGAATCCGCCAGCATGGATTGTATAAAGCCTTTTACGAAAAAACTCGGGGAAAAACTAATAGTTCATGATTCTATAAAAAGGGAAGAACTTAATTTTGAATTGAGCAAATTTGATTTTCTTGTAAATATAAGGTATAAAACAGACTACCAGATCCCGATAAAATTAATTGATTACGCCCTGGCCGGACGGCCTGTTATAGAGCTTTCGCAGGATTGGATCGATGAGGAGAGGCTTGTCAGGTTTATTAACGGGATATACGATAGTCTGGATGGTAATATTGAGTTGTCTTATTATAACGTGAAAAATGTTGCGCCTCAATTTATTGAGCTGGCCTTCGGTAAAAATTTTAACTGCATAGAGAGATGCGATGGATAATCCCGAAATAAGCGTTGTGATGCCCGTTTATAATAGCGAGCTTTATTTAAGAGAAGCGGTGGAAAGTATCCTGAATCAAACTTTTGAAAATTTTGAATTCATTATACTTAATGACGGATCCACCGACCGGAGCGAATCAGTTATAAGAGAATATGCCGATACAGACAAAAGAATAAAAGCTTTTAATTCGAAGCAGAATAAGGGGCTCATTTATCAATTGAACAAAGGCATGGAATTGTCGAAGGGAAAATATATCGCCCGTATGGATTCAGACGATATAAGTTTTCCCGGGCGGCTTGAGAAGCAGTTCCTGTTTATGGAGGAAAATCCGTCCGTAGGCGTATGCGGGACGTGGCTGGAAATTTTTCAAAATGGGCGTAGGGACATCCATGTTCAGCCGACCGGGCATGAGGAAATCTTCGCCGGCCTGCTTTTTAAAACCAGGATATGGCATGCGACCGTAATGATGAGAGGGGATGCGCTCCCGGGCTTAGCTGAATTATACAGGCCTGAATTTATTCACGTTGAGGATTATGAATTATGGGTCAGGCTAGGCCTGTCCGGGGTCAGGTTCGCGAACATACCGGAAGTTTTGTTTGAATATCGTCTGCATGAGAAAAGCGTTTGCGGTTCTTTCTCCCTCCCGCAGATGCGAAATGCCGGGAAGGTAAGGAGAATCATCCTGAACAGGCTTGAGCTTGAGCCCGGAAAGGAGGAACTGGAGCTGCATAATCTTATGGCATCGGGCGCGGCAGCTGACAGGGCGGGAATTGAAAGGGCATCCGTGTGGCTTGAGAAGGTAAGGAAAGCCAATGAGGCGAAAGGATTGTTTTCAGGTGCTTGTTTGTATGAAGAGCTAATCAGGGCGTGGCTCAACCTGGCTAAAAATTCTCTGTCTTGTTTTCCATTTATTTTCAAAGTTTTCCTCGCGCAGCGCCCGGGAGGGGGTATCAATGTAAACCTCAGGCAGAAACTTGAATTCGCGCTGAAGCTGCTCCTGCAGAAGCCTTGGAATAGAAAAGTAATTTCAATAATTGCCAGAAAGTATTACCGTTCATAAATTGTTTCAAGTTTGCCTTCCAAGCATATCCTCATAAAGCTCAAGATACTGTCCGGTTACTTTGTTTAGCTCGAAGCGGCTTTTAATTTTTTCGAATGAATTATTTGATAATGCGCCGGGGGACGGAAAATCCAGTATCCACTCTATTCCCCTGGCAAGGTCGGAAGCTTCGTAAGGTTCAGCGAGATAGCCCGTATTTTTATGTTCAACCATGTCGTTATTGCCTCCGATTTTGAACGCTGCTACCGGAGTCCCGCATGCCATGCTCTCCATGATTACGTTGGAAAGATTTTCCTGGAAGGACGGAACGATGGTTAAATCGGAGGCGCTGTAGAGCAATCTTAGCGATATGTCATCATAAAAATTCCCCAGATATCGGGCTGGGAAGCCGAAATCCGGGGGATTTAGAGGGCGGTCCCCCCCGAAGATTATTAATTCAATGTCATCTCTGTTAATTTTTCTTAAAGCGGGCACTAGATTGCTGAAACCTTTGTTTGGCACATCCAGCGCATCAAGCGCTCCAAAGCATACAAGTTTTTTGCTTTCAGGAAGATTAAGTATGTTTCTTGCGGTTTTTTTATCAACAGGTTTAAAAGTTGAAAGATCGATCGGGTTCGGCAGGTTTGTTATTTTTTTCCCGGAAAGCAGTGTGCTTCCGAGAGCGCATTCGGCAGACCAACTGCTTAAACCCGCGATGGTAAGGCCGGGCATTCCGGCGTAAGCCCTCATTTTTCTGTTGTACACTTGCCTGCTTAAATCATAATCTTTAACTGAGCCTAGAACAGGGCATTTTCCGCAATTGGCGGTGTATTTTCCGCAGCCCTCATCAGTATGGCACCCTCCCGTAAATGCCCACATGTCATGAAGAGACCAGAGGACGGGTTTTTTGATTAAAGCTAAATCTTCAATCCTCAGCATCCCGCCGGCTATCCAGTGAAGATGCACTATATCAGGGTCGATGTTTTGAATTTTTTTCAGGATCCCGCTGAAAGGCACCCATGCCGGGGAGAATAATGATTTAGTCCTGTTCCTGTAAAGCTCCACGGGAAGTCTATCCATTCCCAGTCTGGCAATTGCCGCCGCCTTTTGAATTTTGGTTGTCGGTCCGGACACGTTAATATCTCCGGAGAATTTTTGCTGCACCAGCATCCGGGAATCCAGGCCTTTCAAGCGCAATCCCTTATGAAGCCGGTAAGCTGCCCGGGCGGCGCCTCCCCGCGTATCAGAATGGCTGATCATTAAAATTTTCATTTTTCTGCTCCGGTTTTTGATGGGATTATACCATATATCGGCGTATAAGTTTAACCCGATAATGATGCTTGCGGGAAATTCAAACGGAGCTTGAGGGTAAAAAATTCAGCAATTAATATATATCAGGAACAGACGGGTTGATGTGCTGATTACAGGACTGCTTTCCCGGCTAAAAAAGTATATAAATGTGAAATGGTTTGTGATAAACTGACCGGGTTCAGGAAAAAGAGGCAACAAAGAGGCAGGATAGTCAGAATCTTCAAATAATGTTTTCCGGCTATAGATACAAACGGTTGCTGGAATAAAGTACGAGTGATAAAATAGCAGCGAAATTGTTCTGGAATCCATTTCAGGATTATATCTCGCTTCCGGCGTGAAGCTAAAATCCGGGGGGGGGCAATGTATGACAGGAGAACCGCTCGAAGGAGGCGCGAGAACCGCCGTGAATTATAAAAAATCCAGCCCGGGAAATCCTC
>PXAU01000067.1 GCA_003567075.1 Trueperaceae bacterium | reverse complement strand
TTCGGCGCCTGGCGCCTCCACCGGCTCGAGGCCGGGCGCGAGTGAGGTGACAGCGCGGTACGGGGGAGGCGTGCGTGCGGCGTGGGCGCCTCAGCCGATCGGGCCGGCGCCGCGGACGTCGTCGTCGACCAGCTCGCCGAAGCGTTCGAAGTTGTCGGTGAACATGCCGCTCAGCTTCCGCGCCTGCTCGTCGTAGGCCTCGGCGTCGTCCCAGGTGTCGCGCGGCACCAGCAGCTCGCTGGGCACGCCCGGCACCTCCTTCGGCACCGCCACCCCGAAGACGGGATCGCGGCGTCTGGGCACCTCGTCGAGCGCGCCGTGCAGGGCGGCGTCGAGCAGGGCACGGGTGTGCTTCAGCGCGATGCGCTCACCGACGCCGTAGGGACCGCCGGTCCAGCCGGTGTTCACGAGCCACACGCGGGTGCCGTGCCGCTCCAGCCGCTCGCCCAGCATCCGCGCGTAGGTGATGGGCGGGAGCGCCATGAAGGGCGCGCCGAAGCAGGCCGAGAAGGTCGCCTGCGGTTCCGTCACGCCGCGCTCGGTGCCGGCCACCTTGGCGGTGTAGCCCGACAGGAAGTGGTACTTGGCCTGGGCCGGCGTCAGCTCGGCGATCGGTGGCATCACGCCGAAGGCGTCGGCCGCCAGGAACACCACGTTCGTGGGGTGGCCAGCGCGGCCGCTGTCGCTGGCGTTCGGGATGAAGTGCAGCGGGTACGCCGAACGCGTGTTCTCGGTCTTGCGAGCGTCGAAGAAGTCGACGAAGCGCGTGTCGGGGTCGAACACCACGTTCTCGAGCACGGCGCCGAAGCGGGTCGAGGCGGCGTAGATCTCGGGTTCCGTCTCGGGCGTGAGGCCGATGGCCTTGGCGTAGCAGCCGCCCTCGAAGTTGAACACGCCGTCGTCCGACCAGCCGTGCTCGTCGTCGCCGATGAGTACCCGCTCGGGATCGGCCGAGAGGGTGGTCTTGCCCGTGCCGGAGAGGCCGAAGAAGAGCGCCACGTCGCCGTCGTCACCGGCGTTGGCCGAGCAGTGCATCGGCAGCACGCCCTCGTGCGGCAGCTCGTAGTTGAGCACCGAGAAGATCGACTTCTTGATCTCGCCGGCGTACTCGGTGTTGGCGATCAGCACCAGCCGGCGGCGGACGTCGACCGCGACGGCGGTGGTGCCGCGGGTGCCGTGGTGGGTCGGGTGGGCGCGCACGCTGGGCAGGTCGAGCACCGTCCAGCCGGGTCGCTCGCCGGCCGAGGGCGCGCCCGAGGGCGCGCCCTCGGGGATGAACAGGTTGCGCACGAAGAGCGAGTGCCAGGCCTTCTCGGTCACGATCCGCACCGGCCGCTGGAGCTTCGGGTCGCTGCCCACGAACAGGTCCTGCACGAACAGCTGCTTCTCGGCTGCGGCGTCGAACATCGTCTCCTGCAGCTGCTCGAAGTGCTCCGGAGAGAGCGCCTGGTTCACCGGCCCCCAATCGACGGTCTCCTCGGTGAGCACGTCGCGGACGATGTACTTGTCCTTGGGCGAACGTCCCGTGAACTTGCCGGTGTCGGCCACGAGCTGGCCGCGGGCCGCGAGCATGGCCTCGCCACGGGACAGGGCGTATTCGTAGAGCGCAGCGGGGGAAGCGTTCGTGATGGGGTTTGCCAATGGCAGCCGCAGCACGATCGAGGTGTCATGTTGGAGGTCGGGCATTGCGTCCTCGGCTTCCTCGGGCTCGCGGCCCGCCGTTGACGGTTATACCAGCGACCCACCCGTCTCGCGAGGGGCGCCTGCCTCGGTGGCCATGGCCGGCCACGTTGGCGCGGCGCTGCCCGCCGTCCGCGGCCGCCCGAGGGCGCGCCCTCGGGCGCGCTCACCAGCGCAGCGTCACCCCGAGCCGCGCGGTCTGGCGCTCGCTGCGTAGATCGAGTCCCGCTTCCAGCGCGAGCGAGCGGCTGATGCCGTAGCGCAGCGCGGCCGACACGGCCGGCTGGGGCTGCCCCGCCGCGGCCGAGGGGAAGTCGAGCCGGCCCGCCAGGTCGAGCGCCACCGGTCCGAGCTCGTACGTCAGCATCAGCTCGTTGGTGAAGGCGAAGGCGCGTTCGGCGTCGTCGAAGGTGCCCACCCGGTACGACGCGAACAGCTCGTCCGAGACGTAACCGCCGAAGCGCAGCGAGACGCCGAAGGGGTCCCGGGCGCCGGCCAGGATGTCGCCCAGGGCGGTGGTGCGGATCTCGACGACGTCGAGCCCGAGCGCCTCGCTCAGGGCCGCCTGCAGTTCGGACACGACCAGCAGGTCGACGGCCGTGTCGAGCGCGCTCTGCGCCACCGCGCCGGCGAAGGCGCTGCCACCACCGGGCTCGAGGCGGCCCAGAGCGATCAGGCCGAGCAGCTCGAGCTCGCTGAGCGGGCGGGTACCGGCCGACACGCCGTTGGCCGAGATGCCGTTGGCGCTGAGCGGGACCTCGACCAGGGCGTCGCTGCTGAGGCTGGGCACCAGGTCGAAGCTGAGCTCGCCGCTGGCGTCGGGCGCCACCTCGGCGTCGAAGACCAGCCGTACCTCGAAGCGCGGTCCTGGCGGCGCGGTGAAGGTGAGCGCGCTGCCGGGCGGGAGCACGCGGGCCTTCTCGAACAGGCTGCGCGCCTCCACCGTCACCCGCGGCAGCACGCCCCGGGTCGGTTCGAACACGGCGTCGGCTCGGACCAGGTCGAAGTCGCGGCCCGAGAAGCGGAAGGTGCCGCGGAGCGCGCTGGCGCTGCCCTCCAGGCGCGGCTCGGCGGCGTTGCCGCTGAGGGTCAGGTCGAAGGCGGCTTCGGCCGTGCCGAAGGTCTCGGCCAGGGTGACGCGTTGCGGCGCCAGCAGCCGCAACCCATCGAACACCACCAGCTCCTGCGCGGCGCGCCGCGCCGCCAGCTCGCTGCGCGAGAGCGGCACCTCGTCCGGCACCACGAGCGCGGCGCGGGCACCGAGGTCGATGCGCACCTCGCGCGCCGTCACCGTGCCCGAGAGCAAGAAGCCGTCCTCGCCGCGGGCGCGGAGGTCGGCGTCGAAGACCGAGGCACCGACGAACAGGGCCGGCACGGCCAGGCGCAGCTCGCGCCCCACCATCTGAAGGTCGAACGGATCGAGGCTCCCCTCGACCCGGAAGGGCGCCCCCAGCGTGCCGTCCACCACCAGCTGCGGCGCACCCCCCGCACGGACGGTCAGGCGCGCGTCCAGCTCGCCCAAGCGCCCCACCAAGGGCACGTCGAGCTCGCCCTCGGCCCGCACGTTCAACTCGGCCAGCAAGAAGGGGTCGAGATCGAGGCGACCATCGCCCAGCAGCCTGACACTGCCCGTGAGCGGGTCGAGCGCGCGCACCTCCGCGCTCAGGCGCAGGTCCTCGTTCTCCAAGCGGACGTCGCCGCGCTCGAGCTCGTAGCTCGTGCCCGCCACCTCGACCACCAGGTGCTCCCCGGTCAGCGCGATCGTAGGGCGCTCCAGGCTACCGCTGGCCACGAGGCGCAGGTCGCCAGCGGCGCCGATCCCGTAGCGTGCGAGCGCCGGCACCAGGCCCAGGATCGGGCCGAAGTCAGCGGCCTCGGCCACCACCTCGAGGTCGATCCGCTCGCGCCGCACCTCGCCGCTGGCGTGCCACGCACCGTGCCCCTCGAACACCGCCTCCTGCACCCGCAGCGCGCCGTCGCTGAGCTCGAAGGCGACGCGGCCGCGGCTGACGAGCCCATCCCGCTCGAGCCGGACCAGTTCGGTACCCACGCGCAGGTCCAGGGGCGCCTCGCCGCTGGTGTCCCAGCCGGCGCGCAGCGCTCCCGTCACCTCGGCGCTCACGTCGTTCGCGCCCACCACCGCCTCGACCAACGCATGCAGCGGGAAGCGCTCGAGCCGCGCCAGCGCGTCGAGGCGGCCGTCGCGCCAGGTCAGGCTGGCGTGGCTGGAGCCCGTCTCCAGCCGCACGTCGGCGCTGGCGTCGGCGAGGTCGGCGGTGAGCGTGATCACCAGCGGCAGCGCCCGCTCGGCCAGACGCAGGTCGGCCGCGACCAGCTGGCCCACGGCCCGCTCGCCGCGCACGGCGACGCTGCCGGCGAGCATGCCGTCGAGGTGCGGCAGCGCCTCGGCGACACCCGGCAGGTCGCGCAGTTCGAGCGCCGCGACTCGCAGGTCGAACTGCCGCGGGGCGCTCGTTGGCGCGATGCCCCAGGCGTCTGTGACGGCCGTCGGCAAGGGCAGCTGCCCGCGGGCCGAGACCGCCGAGCGGCGGGCGCGCAGGTCCAACTCGGTGGCGATGCTGGCGCCCATGCCTCGCAGCCGCCCCGTGAGCGCCAGCGGCGGCGCGGCCCCGCCGCCGAAACGCAACCCGTCGAGCGTCAACGCTCCCTGGAGGCCGCGCTGCGGGTCCAGCGTCAGCGCGCCGGTCACGCTGCTGGGCCCGCTCGGCGAGGCCCACGTCAGGGCGCTCTCGAGCTCGACGCTGCGCGTGCCCAGGTCGGCCTCGAGCTGCAGCGACCAGGGCTCGCTCACCGTCACCGTCAGTCGCTCGTGACGGAGCTGTACCTGCGCCAGCAGCGGGGCCTCGACCGCGAAGCCGGCAGGCCACCAGGCCTGGTGCGGGTCCAGCCCGAGCAGGTCGACCCGAAGCTGTGCGTCGAGCGTCTCGAGGCCGTCGCCCTGCGCGTCCAGTCGCAGGCCGATGCCGGCCACCTCGGCCTCGAGCCCGCTCGCGGCGACGCGCACGCCGGCCTCGCTCAGGGCCAGCTCGAGCAGCCCGCGCACCGCGCCACGGCCCTCGAGCCGCAGCCCCTCGCGCTGCAGCTGCTCCGCGATGTCGAGGAGGCTGGCGGGCGGCAGCGTCTGCTCCAGCCAGCCGTCGCTCACGAGCGGGCTCGCGAGGCGCAGGCGCAGCCCCCCGTCGTCGCTGCCCCCCACGCCCAGGTCGAGCGGGCCCAGCGAGGCGCGCAGCTCGCCGTCGACGTGGAGCGGTTGCGCCGGCTCGTCCCAGCTGCCCTGAAGCCAGAGGCGGCCGGCGTCGTCGCCTAGGCGGGAGAGCGTCACGTCCAGCGCCGGCCACAGCCTCCCGTCGGCGCTCAGTGTTGCCACGCCCGGGATCTCGAGCAGCGCCTCCAGCTCGACCCCTCCGGCGTCGACGTTGAGCGTCGCTTCCGCCTCGTCTCCCAGCGCCGCCTCGAGCCGCAGCTGCGGCACCAGGTCGTCGCCGCGCAGGCTCAGCTCGAGCGCCAGCGGGCGCTCCTCGAGCCGCGCGCCCTCGCTGCGGACGCTGCCGCGCCAGGGCCCGCCCAGCGGCCGCTCGAAGGCGCCCACCAGCGCGCCGTGCAGGGCGCTGCCCTGCAGGGTCGCCTGCAGGCTGCCGGCGGCGGCGTCGACATGCCCCTCGAGGTCGAGGACGAGCGGTGCGCCGCCGGCCTCACCCGTGAGCCCGAGACCGACCTCGGTGAGCGCCCCGCGGCCGTCCAAGGCGAGGTCCAGACGGCCCGTCAGGCCGGCCAGCTCGAGCGGCAGCGCGCGCAGCCGGCCCGACCAGGTCAGGTCGGCCAATGAGGCTTCCAGCAGCCCCTCAGGGCTCTCCGCCCACCAGCGCTCGGGCGCCTCCGGGTCGCTCCCCAGGCGCCAGTCGCCGAGCGCCAGCGGCCCCACCGCCAACGAATCCACTCGCCCCTCGAGCTGCGGCCAGAGGCCCTCGTGCCAACCCAGGTCGAGGTGCACCAGGCCCGCTGCGGCGGGCGCCAGCCGCTCCAGGTCGGCCCGCAGCTGCAGCCGCCAGGGTGCGGGCGCGAGCCTGGCCTCCAGCGCCGTGACGTCACCGGCCAAGCTGATGCTGAGCCCCTCCTCGATCGTTCGGACGGCGAAGCGCGCGTCGCCGACGCGCACCTCGCCGTCGGCCTCCAGCGTCGTCGCGTCGAACCGTCCCCGCAGCGCCACGTGCACCTGATCGACCTGCACGTCGGCGTTCACGCGGCCCGAGGCGCTGCGTGGCGACACGTCGACGCGTAGGTTGCCCGCAGCGCCGTCGCGGGCGCGCAGGAGCAGCTCGAGGCGGGGATCGGTGGCGGGACCCGTGACCTGCAGGTCGCCGTCGAAGCGCCCCGGCAGGCCCTCGAGGCGACCGTCGCTCAGGATCAGCACGCCGCTCACGTCGGCCTCGTCGATCAGCGCCGCGAGGTTGCCCCGCAGCGTGGCGGGTCCCGAGAGGCGGCCATGCAACCCCGCTCCCAGGCGCAGGTCGGCCAAGTCCAGGTCGCTCCGGAGCGTCGCCTGCACGCTCCCGTCGGGCGCCACGCGTCCCTGCGCGCTGAGCGAGCCGCCCGGCAGCCCCAGCCGGACGCCGTTCGCCACCAACTCGGGCCCTTCGGGGCCGAGCCGGGCGTCGAGCCCGGCCGTCAGCCGCGGCGCCTCCAGCCACGGCAGCCAGGCCCCCACGTCCACCTCCGCCAGCCGCAGCTGGGCGCGTCCACCGGCCTCGTCCCAACGCGCCGAGGCGCTGAGCCCAGCGCCCACAAGGTCGGCCCGCAAGGCGCCCGCCTCCAGCCACAGGCGGCCGTGGGCCGCTACCGGGCCGAGCAGCGCCAGCGAGGCGTCGATGCGCGGATCTCCGGGCGTCCCGCTCACCTGCCCCGCCAGCGCCAGCCGCCAGGCCTCCAGGCCGTTGCCTGCCAGCGGCACGTCCAGATCGAGCTCGAGATGCCATCCCTGGCTCGGGTCGGCGGCCAGGCTGCCCGTTGCGCCGCCGACCGCGGACGCGCCGAGGAAGGCGCGCAGGTCGATCGTCAGGTCGCCTTGGCCCACCAGCGCCGTCTCGACGCGCGCCGCCGCCGCCGGCAGGTCGTCGAGCGCGAGCCGCCCATCACCAGCGAAGCCCTCCCGGCTCGACCAGCGGAGCGCGCTCGCGAGCTGCGCCTCGGCGCCGAACGCCGTCGTCTGGAGGTGCCCGTCGAGCCCGAACGCTTCGCCGTCCCAGGTCAGCGCCAGGGTCTCGTCGAGGCTGAGCCGCCAGGCGTCGGCCGTCGCGGTGGGTGCGCGGAGCGCCAGGGCGAAGCGCTGCTCCGGTAGGGACAGCTCGCCGCGCAGCGCCAGCGGGTCGAGCGGACCACGCAGGTCGGCCTGCACCCCCGGCGTTTCGATGTGTGCGTGGAGGTGGTTGGGGGTGTGGCTGAGGGTGAGGGTGGTGTTGGTTGGGGGGTGGGTGAGGGTGGCGTGGAGGGGTTGGTTGGGGGTGGTGGTGGCGGTGAGGGTGAGGGGTTGGTTGGCGAGGGTGAGGGTGGCGGTGGTGTCGAGGTGGAGGGTGGGGGTGGGGGTGAGGTGGAGGGTGGCGTGGCCGTCGAGGTGGCCTTGGAGGGGGAGGTTGGTGAGGGTGGCGAGGGTGGTGAGGTCGAGGGTGGTGAGGTCGGTGTGGGCGTGGGTGCTGTGGGGGTCGTGGGTGAGGGTGGCGGTGGCGATGGGGGTGGTGGGGTCGGGGCCGAGGGGGAGGG
>PXAU01000172.1 GCA_003567075.1 Trueperaceae bacterium | reverse complement strand
TGCGTTGAGGGGCGCCGCAGGCCCTGCCCGCAGCCCGACCCGCCCGCAGCCGGCCCTGCCTTCAAGGCGCTGTGGACGGTTCGTCCAGGAGGCGCGTCCGCCCCGTCTCGAGCTCGTACCTGAGGCCGACCACCGCGAGTTGGCCGCTGGCGACGCGCCGCGCGACGATCGGCTCGGCACGCTGCAGCGCAGCGACGGTCATGCGCAGGTGGACCTCGCCTGCTGCTTCGGCCAAGCGTCCGGGCTCGGCGTCGCCACAGCGCCTCGCCGCCACCGCCACCGCCGGCGCCAGTGGCGCCAGCACCTGCGACAGGTGCCCCTCGGGGATCGAGTCGCCACCGAAGGTCGCGCTGGCGGCCGCGACGGCACCGCACCCCTCATGGCCGAGCACCACGATGAGCGGCACGTCGAGTTCCAGCACCGCGTACTCCAGGCTGGCGAGCGCGTCGAGGGTGAGGAGTTGGCCGGCGTTCCGGACCACGAAGAGATCGCCGAGCCCTTGGTCGAACACGAGCGTGGGCGGCACCCGCGAGTCGGAGCAGGCGAGCACCGCGGCGCTGGGGTGTTGGCCTGCGCACAACGCTGCGCGGGTGCGGCGGTCGAGGTGGGGGTGGCGCGCTTGGTCGCCCGCGTAGCGTTCGTTGCCGGCCAAGAGCGCATCGAGCACCTCGGCCGCTCGGGTCGGTAGGGGTGTGCTCATCGCACCCCAGGATAGCGTGGTCCTGCTGGGCACGGTGGGCGCTGGGTCCTGGGCGCGCCAGGAGGGGAACGCCGTCGATCGCATCGAGACCGGTTACGGGCGTATGGTCGGCTCGCTGAAGGGCAACGCCGGTTGCTCCACCCACAGCGAGGCGGGGAAGAGCCCGCTCACGCTCACGCCGACCAACCGCAGCGCGCCCGCGGGCCGTGGCGTCGTGAACAGCAGCGCGTCACCCCAGCGACGCAGCTCCTCGGTGCTGCGCACCGGTGTTGCGGGGGTGAGCGAGCGCGTCACGATTCGGAAGTCGTGGTACTTCACCTTGATGCTCACCGTCCGCGCCGCTAAACGGGCGCGCTGCAAGCGTCGACCGACGGTCTCGCAGACGCTGGCCAGTTCCGGTTCGAGCGCCGCGCGGCCGTCGAGGTCGCGCGCGAAGGTGCGCTCCGCGCCGATGGACTTGCGTTGCCGATCCGGCACGACCGGACGCTCGTCCACGCCCCGTGCGGCCTGCAGCAAGAAGGTCGCCAGCTTACCGACCGTCGCCTGCAGCGCTGCCGGGTCCACCAGGAGCAGGTCGGCGCCGGTGCGCACGCCCAACTGACGCAGTCGCTCGGCGGTCCGCGGCCCGACCCCGAAGAAGGCCTCGATCGGCAGTGCCGACACGAACGCCACCACCTGGCCGGGCGTGATCACCGTCAGGCCATCCGGTTTGTGCATACCCGAGGCCACCTTCGCGACGAACTTGCCGTTGGCCACGCCGGCCGAGGCGGTGAGACCAGTGACGCGGCGGATCTCGGCCTTGATGGCGCGCGCCGCCAAGGTGCCCGAGGGCGGACCGCGCTTCGGCTCCGTGACGTCGAGGAAGGCCTCGTCGAGGGCCAACGGCTCGACCAGGTCGGTGAACCTGCGGAACACCTCGTGGACCGCCTGCGACGCCTCGTGGTAGGCGGGGAAGCGCGGTGGGACGATGATCAGTTCGGGACACAGGCGGCGCGCGTGGGCGCTCGGCATGGCCGAGCGCACGCCGAAGCGGCGCGCCTCGTACGAAGCGGTCATCACCACGCCCCGCTCGCTGCCGCCGCCGACCGCGACGGGCTGGCCGCGAAGCCGGGGTTCGTCACGCTGCTCCACCGCGGCGTAGAACGCGTCCATGTCGACGTGCACGATCTTGCGCACCGCCCTCACGCTAGCAAGCGCGGGCGCTACGCAGCGCGAGCGGCATCGCCGGCCCAGAGCCGGCTCGGCGGCGGCTCGGCGGCGGCTCGGCGGCGGCGCAGGACCGGCGCGGCGCCCGCGAGGCGCTTGGCCGCTGCTGGCGCGCTCCTGGCGCGCCATGATGGGGCCATGCGAATCGACCAGATCGAACTGCGCGAGGTCGCCATGCGGCTCCGGTTCCGCTTCGAGACCAGCTTCGGTGTGGAGCAGGACCGCCGCATCCTGCTGGTCACCGTCCGCGGCGACGGCGGCGAAGGCATCGCCGAGTGCGTTGCGGGCGAGTTCCCGGGCTACGCCTACGAGACACGTGACACCGCCTGGGGCGTGATCAGGGACTTCGTCGCACCGGTGGTGCTCGGTCGCGACTACGCCACACCACAGCAGCTGCTGCACGACCTGCGCTTCGTGCGCGGGCACAACATGGCGGTCGCGGCGGTCGAGATGGCCTTCTGGGACCTGCAGGCGAGGGCCCTGGGCGTGCCGCTGTGGCAGCTCCTCGGGGGGGTCCGGACAGCGGTGCCGGTGGGCGTCTCGATCGGGATCCAGCCGAGCCTGGAGGCGACGGTCGAACAGGCCCGGGTCCATCTCGAGCAGGGTTACAAGCGGGTGAAGCTCAAGATCAAGCCGGGTTGGGACGTCGCCCCTGTGCGGGCGGTGCGCGAGGCTTTCCCGGACGCCGACCTGACGGTCGACGCCAACAGCGCCTATCGCCTCGTCGACGCGCCCACGCTGCGGCAGCTCGACGCGTTCGGGTTGGCGTACGTCGAGCAGCCCCTCGCGCACGACGACCTGGTCGATCACGCGGCGCTGCAGGCCCAGCTCGCCACCGCCGTGTGCTTGGACGAGTCGATTCACAGCGCCGAGGACGCGCGCAAGGGCCTGCAGATCGGGGCCGGTCGGGTCATCAACGTCAAGGTCGGTCGGGTGCGCGGTTACGTGGCAGCGCGCCGGTTGCACGACGTGGCGGTGGCCTTCGGTGCGCCCGTGTGGTGCGGCGGGATGCTGGAGTCGGGCGTGGGACGGGCCCACAACCTGCACGTGTCGACGCTCGAGGGCTTCGTCTTGCCCGGTGACACCAGCAGCGCCAGTCGCTACTGGGACGAGGACCTGGTGACGCCGCAACTCGACGCCGTGGACGGGGTCCAGCGTGTGCCTGCCGGTCCGGGCACGGGGGTCACGCTCAAGCGTGACCTGGTCGAACGGTTGACGCAGCGCGTGGAGGTGCTCGCCGCCGGTGCATGAGGGCCGGCGAGCGAGTCGGCACACGCGCGACCAAGCACGAGCGGCGCCACGTGACGGATGGCACATACGCAGTCCTGGTCGCGCTTCGTTACGTGCACGGAGGTCGCGGCCCGGACTTGACATGGCCGGAGTAGCGCCATACACTTCGCATAGCAGACAAAGCTATCCAGAACTCCGCTTTTGTGGAGTCGACGGATACGCTTGTCGAGGGAGGCCGAAGGATGACGCAATCGACGGGGTACGCGATCACGGCGCTCGGCCACGTCGCGTCCGCGGGAGGCAAGGCGCAGTTCATCAAGGACATCGCCGAGGCCACGCGCCTGCCCCACCCCTATCTGGCCAAGATCATCCACACGCTCGCTCGCCGCGGTCTCGTCATCACCCGGCGGGGCGTCGGTGGCGGCGTGGCGTTGGCGCGCGAGCCGCAGGACATCACCCTGCACGACATCGCCTACGCGCTCGACGACCCGTTGCTCGAGGAGCGCTGCATGCTCGGCGCCGCCGAGTGCAGTGACGAGCGTGCTTGCCCGGCGCACGACTTCTGGATCCACCATCGTGCCGAGCAGATCACCTTCCTGCGCGAGACCACGCTCGCCGACGTGGCCGCCTTCGAAGCGCGCCAGCGAGCCAAGAACGCTTCCTGAAGCGGGCGTGAGGTCCGACGGAGGAGGCCGCACCGATCAGCCGTTCAGCGCTGAGGAGAGCGTGCCAATGCATGCATGAGTTCAGCCTCGTGGTCAGCATGCTCGATGTCGCAGAAGCGGCCGCTCGGCAAGAGGGCGCGGAGCGGATCGAGGCGATTCACCTCGAGATCGGCGCCCTTGCAGGCGTCGTGCCCGAGGCGTTGGAGTTCGCCTTTGCCGGCGCCCGTGAGGGCACGATGGCGGCGCATGCTCGGCTGGAGGTGACGTACCTCCCTGCCATCGCGTACTGTGCGACATGCCAGTCCGAGTTCGAACTCGACAATCGTTTCGGGATCGCCATGTGCCCTGTCTGTGACACCCCTTCTGCCGACCTGCGCCAGGGCCGCGAGCTCCACGTGAGCCACCTGGAGGTGGCGTGATGGCCGCAGACCCGCTCGCGACGCGCGACGTGCGCGTTAGCGGGCACGGGACGAGCGAGGCGCCCGGCGCGCGCGTGGTCCAGGTCCAGAAGTCGCTGATGGCCCACAACGACGGCGTCGCCGCGTCGAACCGCCAGACCTTCGCGCGCTGCCTGGTGCTCAACCTGGTGTCGTCGCCCGGTTCGGGCAAGACCGCCCTGCTCGAGCGCACGGTGCGGGAGCTTTCCGACGATCTGCACCTGGCTGTGATCGTGGGTGACCTCGAGACCGACAACGACGCGTTGCGGCTCCACGCCGCCGGCGCTCCGTCGGTGCAGATCGTCACCGGCACCGTCTGCCACCTCGAGGCCGAGATGGTGGCGCGCGCCGCCGACCAGCTCGATATCGCGGCCGTCGACGTGCTGGTGATCGAGAACGTCGGCAACCTGGTGTGCCCGGCCGCCTGGGACCTTGGTGAAGACCTGCGCGTCACGATGCTCTCGGTCACCGAGGGCGAAGACAAGCCGCTCAAGTACCCGCGCATCTTCAAGGACTCGCACGCCGTGATCGTGAACAAGCTCGACATCGCCGAGGCGGTCGAGTTCGACCGCGAGCTCGCGCTGCAAAGCGTGCGCAAGGTCGCGCCGGCCGCCGCAGTGTTCGAGCTCTCGGCTCGAACGGGTGCGGGCATGGCCGCCTGGCTGGCGTTCCTGCGCGAGCGGCTGGCTGCGAAGCGAGGCTGAGCACGTGCCGCTCCAGCGGCGCCGTCTGCGCGTGACCGGGACCGTGCAGGGCGTCGGCTTCCGACCCTTCGTGTACCGGCTGGCGCGCGCCCACGCGCTCGCCGGTTGGGTCCGCAATGACGTGCACGGCGTCACAATCGAGGCGGTGGCCGAGGCGGAGGCGTTGGCGTGCTTCGTGGACGCCATCGTGCGCGAGGCGCCGCCGGCCGCGCGCGTCGATGCGGTATCCGAGCTGGAGCGGGGTGCGCCGGACGGCGCGCTTCCCGTGGGTTTCGTCATCGTCGCGAGCGAAGACGCGCAGGCCGCGACCACCGCCATCTCGGTCGACCTGCCCGTGTGCGACGACTGCCTGCGCGAGATGCGCGATCCGCGCGATCGGCGGCACCGATACCCGTTCATCAACTGCACCAACTGCGGGCCGCGCTACTCGATCATCGAGGCGCTGCCCTACGATCGGCCGCTGACGACCATGCGGACCTTCGCCATGTGCCCGTCGTGCGAGGGGGAGTACCACGACCCGCTCGATCGTCGCTTCCACGCCCAACCGACCGCCTGCCCGGTCTGCGGCCCGCAACTTCGCTTCGTGCGCCCGGGCGAGCCGGCCGGCGAGGCGTGGGAGGACGCGGCGCTGCGCGCGACGGTGGCGGCGCTTGGCGCTGGGGCCATCGTGGCCATCAAGGGCTTGGGCGGGTACCCCCTGGCCTGTGACGCGCGCAACGCCGCCGCCGTTCGGGCCATGCGCGAGCGGAAGTACCGCAAGGAGAAGCCCTTCGCCCTGATGGCCCGCGAGCTCGAGGCGGTGGCCCCGCACGTCGAGCTCGGCGACGCGGCGCGCGCCCTCCTGGCGGGCAGCGAGCGCCCGATCGTGCTGCTGCCCAAGCGCGGCGAGGCGCTGCCCGACGAGCTCGCCCCCGACAACGCCTGGCTCGGCGTCATGCTGCCCTACACGCCCGTCCACCACCTGCTCTTCGATGACGGCGCGCCACCGCTGCTCGTCATGACCAGCGCGAACCGTTCCTCGGAACCGATCGCCTACCGCGACGACGAGGCGCTCGAGCGCCTGCAGGGCATGGCGGACACCTTCCTGATCGGCGAGCGGCCCATCGCCCGCCGCGTCGACGACAGCGTGGTACAGCTGGTCGCGGGCACGCCCGCGGTGTCGCGCCGAGCCCGCGGCTACGCGCCGGCGCCGGTGCTGCGCTCGCCGCGCTTCGAGCGGCCGCTGCTCGCGCTCGGGGCCGAGCTCAAGAGCAGCATCAGCCTGGCCGTCGGCGGGGCGGCCTACGTCAGTCAGCACCTGGGCGACCTGTCCGACCTGGAGTCGTACCAGGCCTTCGAGGAGACCGTCTTCGACCTGTGCGCCATGTACCGCCTCGATCCGCGCCGCGTGCGGCTGGTGCACGACCTGCATCCCGCCTACCCGAGCAGCCGCTTCGCTGAGCGGCTCGGCGCGGATCGCGTCGCCGTCCAGCACCACGCCGCGCACGTCGCCAGCGTAATCGCCGAGCGTGGCGCCTGGGAGGTCCCGGTGCTCGGCTTCGCCTTCGACGGCGCCGGGCTGGGCGAGGACGGCAGCGTGTGGGGCGGCGAGGTGTTCGCCGGCAGCCTCGAGGCAGGCTTGCGTCGTGTGGCCCACCTGCGACCGGCCTCCCTTCCGGGCGGCGACGCCGCCGCCAGGACGCCCGTCCAGGCCGCCGCAGGCTGGCTCGCTGCGCTGGGTGAAGGCGTCTGGGAGCGCGTCACGGCCGAGCCCTTCGGCCTGCCCGACACACGGCTCGCGCTCGCGCGCCGGCTGATCGAGCGCGGCTTCAACACCCTGCCCACCACCAGCGTCGGGCGCCTGTTCGACACCGTTGCGGCCCTCACCGGCTTCCACCGGAGCATGAGCTTCGAGGGCCAGGCCGCTACCTGGTTGGAGGCGGCCGCGCTGCGCGCCCGTGCGCGGGGCGAGGCGAGCGAGCCCTACCCGTGGCCCTTCGACGGCCGCACGTGGGACCACGCGCCGTTGCTTGAGGCGCTGTTGGACGATGTCGAGGCCGGCGCCGAACGCGGTCGCGTGGCCTGGCGCTTCCACGAAGCGCTGGCGCAGGGTGTGACGGACGCGGCCCTGGCGTTGCGCTCGCAGTGCCCGTTCGAGCGCGTCGTGCTCTCCGGTGGGGTGTTCCAGAACGCGCTGCTGGTGGAGCGAACCGCCATGCGCCTGGCTGCGATGGACATTCAGCACTGGCGCAACGCGCGGGTGCCGACCAACGATGGTGGCGTATCGTTCGGCCAGTTGGCGCTGGCCGCCTTTCTGCCGGGAGGTTGACCATGTGCTTAGGTATCCCACACGAGGTCGTCGAGGTGCTCGACGATGACCACTGCCTGATTCGGCTCGGCAGCGCAACGCAACGGTGCTTCATCGGGCTCGTCGAGGACCTGAAGCCGGGCGACTGGGTGGTGGTGCACGCTGGCTTCGCGATCGACAAGATCGCGCCCGAGGACGCCAAGGCCAACCTGGAGCTGATCCGGCAGTACCTGGAGCCCCGTCCCGGTGCCTGACACCGCCACGCTGCTGTC
>PXAU01000135.1 GCA_003567075.1 Trueperaceae bacterium | reverse complement strand
CACCTGGCCCAGCTCCTACGTGTGGGAGGCCGAACTCGACCTGCGCGATCCGGACTCGCCCACGATGGTCTCGAGCTGGCGCCGCCAGCCGTGAGCACATGCGTCGCGCCAGCCGCGACCACGGGCGTTGCGCCAGGCGGGACCACGGGCACCGCGCCAGCCGCGAGCATTGGCACCGCACCGGAGCCACGCGCGTGACTGCGGTCCGGGCACAGCGACCTTCCCCCTCGTGATATCTCTGGCTGCGCACGCTGACGGACGCGCCCGCCGTTCCACACACCACCAGGAGGTCTCCCCCATGCGCACACGCCCCATCGGTTCCCTGCACGCCTCGGTCGTCGGCCTTGGCTGCAACAACTTCGGCCGACGCGTCGACGCGGCTGGCACCAAGCGCGTGCTCGACGCCGCGATCGAGCACGGCGTCACGTTCCTCGATACCGCCGAGCTCTACAGCGACGGTGAGAGCGAGACGTTCCTGGGCCGCGCCCTGCGCGGTCGCCGCGACCAGGTGGTGCTCGCGACCAAGTTCGGTTGGCGCGCCGACGACGGCTCCGGCAACGCCCGTCCCGAGGCCATCCGCCCGGCGCTCGAGGGCAGCCTGCGACGGCTGCAGGTCGAGCATGTCGACCTCTACCAACTGCACCGTCCCGACCCCGCCACGCCTATCGCTGACACGCTGGCGGCCATGGGCGAGCTGGTGCGCGAGGGCTTGGTGCGCGAGATCGGTTGCTCGAACTTCGATGCCGAGCAGCTCGCCGTGGCAGACGCCGCCGTCGCGAACGGCGCACCGCGCTTCGTGAGCGTGCAGAACGAGTACTCGCTGCTCCATCGCGAGCCCGAGGAGGCCGTGCTGCCGGCCTGCCAAGGGCTGGATGTGGCCTTCATCCCCTACTTCCCGCTCAAGAGCGGTCTGCTGAGCGGCAAGTACCGCCGCGGCCAACCGTTGCCCGAAGGGACGCGCATCAGCGCCAACGAGCGACTGGCCGACCTCGTCTCGGACGAGAGCTTGGCACGGGTGGAGCGGTTGATCGCCTTCGCCGAGGAGCGGGGTCGCAGCGTGCTCGACGTGGCCTTCGCCTGGCTGTTGGCGCGCCCGACCGTTGCCAGCGTGATCGCGGGCGCGACCACCCCCGAGCAGGTCGAACGCAACGCTGCTGCAGCCGAGTGGACGATGAGCGAGGACGAGGTGGCGGCGCTCGAGCCGCTGTTGACCTGAGGCGCTCACCCGCTGCGTGCTTGGGACTCGCCGCCGCCCCGCTCGAGCAGCGTCTCCGGCCGGCGCAAGGTGGCGAAGCCGAGTGACCCGACCAGCGCCAGCAGCCCGAGCGCAGCGAAGCCCGGGGCGTAGGTGCCGGTCATGTCGGTGACGATGCCCAACAGCAGGGGCCCGCCCACCGTCCCGAACATCACGATCAGCGACGAGTAGCCCATCACCGAGGCGAACGAGTCACGGCCGAAGTAGTCCGCCCGCAGCGCGCCCATGAGCGGTCCGCGCAGCCCCCACGACACGCCGTGGATCAACGCGGCGATCGTCACGACGGTGGTCGTGGTCGCCAGCACCAGCAGCCCCATCGCCAGCGCGTGTCCGAGCATGCCGGTGGTCGCCAACACGCGCTTGTCGACCCGGTCGCCCAGCACGCCGCCGAGCAGCTGCCCGGCGATCGAGACGCCTGTCATGAGCGCCAGCAGCGAGGCAGCCAGCGGTACGCTCAGGCCGCGCGTCTCGACCACGAAGATGACGAAGTGGACCGACACCGCCGCCACCACCGCCACGGCCGCGGCGTGCGCCAACGACATCGACCAGAAGGCCCAGGTCCGGAGCGCCTGACGCGCGTCGAGCGCGGGTCGGCTGCCCACGCGCTTCGTCGGCCCGCCCGCAGCCTCGGGCGGTGCGCCGTCGGGCCGCAACCCCAGGAGCTCGGGATCGCGTCGCATCAGTCGCGCGATGGGCAGCCCCACGGCCAGAACGACCAGGCCCGAGGCGAACGCCATCGGCCGCCAGCCGTAGGCCGCCAGGCCCAGTGCGACCAGCGGCACCGCCAGACCGCCGATGCTCATCCCGGTCTGCATGAGGCTCAGCGCGGTCGCGCGGCGCTTCTCGAACCAGTTGACCAGCACGGTCATCAGCGACAGCAACCCGCACAGGCTCGCGCCCACCGCCATGCTCAGGAACACCAGGATGAACTGCACGAAGTCCTGCACGAAGGCCAGCGCCATGAAGCCGAGCCCGAGCACGATCACGCCGGCGACGATCACTCGCCGGGGCGACACCCGCTGCAGCAGCGCGCCGTGCAGCGGGCCGAGCAAGCCGCTCTCGGTGCGGTGGAGCGAGTACGCCAGCGAGATGGTGGTGCGGCTCCAGCCGAACTCCTGCATCCAGTACGCGGCGTAGGTGCCGTAGGCCTGGAAGAACAGCCCCGCCAGCACCGCTTGCAGCGCCATCGCGCCGCTCACCAGCCACCAGCCACGGTAGACGCGGCCGAGGCGGCTGCGCAGCGCGCTCAGCATGCGGCGCGCTCGGACGGAGTGGCAAGGGCGTTCATGCGTCCCCTCGAAGGCCCGCTCGGCCGATCAGCGAACAGGCCGGCGGGGCGTACGGTCATGGCCGTAGGCTACCGCGCAGCCGACACGACGCGCATGCGTAGCGGCCGGTGCGCATTCACATGATTATGGCCACCTTGTGACCATGCTGTGGTCACTAGCGTGGGCGCTACCCGAGCGGTGAAGACGCGGTATGATAATGACCACTTAGTGACCATCTCGTGGTCACAACGGAGGTGGGCATGCGCAGCATCGGTATTCGCGCGTTCAGGGACAGCGCCACCAAGCACTTAGCAGGCCACGAGGCGCTCGAGATCCAACGCCACGGCCACACCGTCGGCTACTTCGTCCCCCATCGCGATCCGGACGGCAAGCCACCGCTGGCGACCTTGGCGCGGCTGCTGGACCTTGCCATCGACGAGAGCGATCTCACTCAGGAGGAGCTCGTGGCGCTGCTAGCGGAGGCGCGGCGCTGAGCCGCCTGCAGTGAGCGCATCACGCTCTCGTCGTGGACCTGCTCGAAGCGGTCGTAGTAGAAGCCGATCGCGCCCATGAAGCGCTCCGGAAGGTGCGCCACCACCACCTCGTCGACATCGACCCGCAAGCGCTCGACGGTCGCGGCAGGCGCCACGGGCACCGCCACCACGGTGTGCGTCGCCCCCGCCGCCTTCACCGCCTCCAAGGCCGCTCGCATCGTCGTCCCGGTCGCGAGCCCGTCGTCGACCAGGATGACCGTGCGCCCAGGCACCGTCGCATCGAGCGCAGGCCCCCCGTAGGCCTCGCGCCGGCGCCGCGCCTCCTCGCGCGCGCTCGCGACCGCCTCCGCCAGCCAGCCCTGCTCGAAGGTGCGCAAGTCCTCCTCCGCCTCCACCAGGGGACCGTCCTCGCACACCGCGCCGATGGCGTACTCCGGCTGCCACGGATGCCCCACCTTGCGCGGGCTGAGCGCCACCAGCGGCGCCTCCAGCGCCTCCGCCACGCGCGCTCCGACCGGCACCCCGCCGCGCGTCAGCGCGACCACCACCGGCCGCTCACCTCGCCGATCGCCGAGCGCCACCGCCAGGCGCGCGCCGGCGTCGTCGCGATCCTTGAAGCGCATGCTCGTCTCCCGCCTCCCCCGGCGCCCGGCTGCCTCACCCCAGGATGCAGCACCAGCGCCACGGCTGCGCGTCGCGTCCCACACAGGCCTCTGCACCGAAGAGGGCGCGGCCCCTCCAGCGCCGCCGGCCGACGAGCCACACAGCCGCTCGCGCCATGCAGCCCGAAGAGCCGCGCCGCTCGAAGACGGGCGCCGGACGGAGGCGCGCCGAGCGCCTCTCAACTCGCCATCCAGCCGCCGTCCACCAACAGGTTCTCGCCCGTGACGAAGCTCGCCTCGTCACTCGCAAGCCAGAGCGCCGCGTTGGCCACGTCCTGCGGCGTACCCAACCGCGGCCACGGGGTGCGGGCGCGGGAGTAGGCCAGCGCCTCGTCCGAGGCCGCCGGCCCCGGCTTGCCCGTCACGATCTTGCCCGGCGCCACCGCGTTGCAGACGATGCCGTGACGGGCGTAATCGCTCGCCACCTGGCGCGTCAGGTACGCCACGCCGGCTTTGCTGACACCGTAGGCCAGACTGCCCGGTGCAGCGATCATGCCGTGCTGCGAGGACAGGTTCACGATGCGGCCGCGCCCCCCGTCGCGCGGCGCCTGCTGCAGCATCTGCTGCACCGCCTCGCGGCAGCCGAGGAACACGCCCCGCAGGTTCACCGCCAGCACACGCTCCCAGGCCTCGAGCGTGGTCTCGAGCAACGGCTCGCTCTCGCCGATGGCGGCGTCGTTGACCATCACGTCCAGGTTCCCGAAGCGCGCCACCGCCGCGGCCACCAGCGCACGCACCTGGGCTTCGTCGCTCACGTCGCTGGGGTGGTCCAGCACGCTGCCGCCCGCCTGCGCGATCAGCTCGGCGGTGGGTGTGCCTCCCTCGCGCGGCGCGTCACGCACGTCCGCGAGCACCACGTTGGCGCCCTGTGCGGCGAAGGTGCGCGCGATGGCACGGCCGATGCCCGAGGCGGCGCCGGTGACGATCGCGGTGCGACCGGCCAGGCGCACGGCCTAGGCCCCGGGTACCGTGGCGTCGCGGAAGGCCTGCGCGATCGCCAGGCGGGTCGTGATCCACACGCCCGGGCGCGCCTTCGCGTGGCGCAAGAACGCATCGACGGCCTTGATGCGACCGGGACGCCCAGCCATGCGCATGTGCAGGCCCACCGACATCATGCGCGGCCAGCGCCGGCTCTCCTCGAAGAGGACGTCGAAGGTGTCGGTGAGGTAGGCCAGGAAGTCCGTCTCGTAGCCATGCGCGGCCCAGTAGTGCGAATCGTTCACGTCGCCCGTGTACGGGACCACCAGGTGCGACTTGCCAGCGACCTCGACCCGGTAGGGGACGTCGTCGTTGTAGGCGTCCGAGTCGTACACGAACCCGCCCTCTTCCACCAGCAGCGCACGCGTGTTGATGCTCGGCGCGGTGCGGCAGTACCAGCCGTAGGGGCGCTCGCCGGTGGTCTGGCGGATCGACTCGACCGCCAGACGGATCCGTTCGCGCTCCACCTCGGGCTCCATCGCGAAGTGCTCCTCCCAGCGGTAACCGTGGGCGTTGACCTCGTGCCCGGCGGCACGGATCGCCCGCGCCGCCTCAGGGTTGCGCTCGAGCGCCACCGCGCAGACCCCGAACGTGACCGGCACCTGATGCCGCTCGAACAGGTCCAGCAAGCGCCAGAACCCGACGCGGCTGCCGTACTCGAAGAACGACTCGTTGGCGAGATTCCGCACGCCGGGCGGGAACTGCTTCACGCCCCACTCGCCCAGGTTCTCCTGGCGGTCGTCGCCGAAGGCGTACGAGTACTCCGAGCCCTCCTCGTAGTTCACCACCAGGTTGATGGCCAGGCGGTTCCCGCCCGGCCAGTCGAAGACCGGCGGCGTGCGGCCGTAGCCGACGAAGTCGCGTTCGCTCCTCACGCTGCAGATGCCTCCTCTATCGTGGCGCGCTGCGCCTTCACTGGTACGAGAACGGGTCGAAGGGGGCCCCGCTGGCCTCTGCCACCGCCGCGACGAACGTGCTGGTGCTGTGCGGCGTGCGGTAGAGCAGGTCGAAGAAGCGCTGGCGTGAGGCCTCGTCGTGCTCGAAGCGCTCATAGGCGAGCTTCACGATGCGGCGGCCATAGTAGTACTGCGCGTAGTTCGTCCGGGCGAGGTCGTCGGTGAAGAACTGGTACGCACGCTCGGCGTCGTCGCGCAGCACGAAGTGCTGCACCATCAGGTCCACCGCCTCCTCGCGCGTCATCGTACCGGTGTTGCACGCCAAGCAGGCGTCGTTCATGGCGATTCGGCCCAGGTCCATGTAGGCCACGGCCACGCGCAGCGCCAGCGCCTCGCGCGAATCAACGTCGTCCCAACCCAGGAAGTGCATGGCCGACTCCGGTCCCCCCTCGAAGACGGCGTTGGTGGGGTTGTTGAGCTGGTAGTAGGCCGCCTCGATGGGCCAGCGGCCCTGCTGGTAGAGCCAGTCCCACAGCGCGTAGAAGGTCTGGTGACCGGGGTACGCCTCGTGGCACAGCACGTGCACGAACAGGTCGCGCTGCCAGTGCTTGTCGACGTTGAAGTGCAGCCAGCCGCGGAAGCCGCCGGTGTACTGGGAGCGACCGCTGTAGTGAACGCCGCGGATGCCGGTGAACGAGTCGATCCCCTCGCCCGGCGGCAGCTTCAGCACGCGCGCCTCGGTGTCGCGCCGGGCGTCGCTCAGGATGCCCTTGCCGAACTCGATGACGGCGTCGCCGGTGAGGCTGGTGGCAGCCAACCAGGCTTCGACCTGGCGTTCGAGCGGGCCCTCGTAGCCGAGTAGGCCCAGCCCCTCGTGCAGCTCGGCGCGCAGCCGCACCGTCTCGCTGGCCGGGATCGGCTGGTGGTCGATCTCGAGGATGCCCTGGACCAGCTCGCGGTAGGGGCGGTCCTCGCGTCGCAGCACGCTGAGCACCGTGCGCGACCCCCGTAGCAGCGCCTGCAGGTAGGCGCGCGGGTGGCCGTCGGCGAGGCCGTCCACGGCGGCCTGGACCTCGTCGATCGCGACCGCGACGGCGTCGAGGTTGGTCAGCGTCGGCTGCACGTCGGTGTAGTTGGCGAGCACGAGCGGCCGGCCGAACCGGGGGGTGCCGAGCTCGCTTAGGCTGAGCACGACGTCGACGTAGCGGCGCGCGGTGGCGGGATCGGTGTAGCGCAATGGGGTCATGGGGCTCCTTCGCTCTCGGCGCGCGCGGCGCTCTCGGCGCGAGCGGCGCTCGCGTTCGGTTCTGGTTCGAGTACGGCCGCTGTGCCTGCCAGGGCGTCCGGGACGACCACGCGGCCGCGGCCTGGGGTGCCGATGACGCGCCCGGCCTCGGTCACGCGCTCGCCACGCGACCACACGGACACGATTGCGCCGCGGCAGCGGCGACCCAGCACGTGCCGGATCGCATCGGCGCTGCGGCTGTGGAAGTCCGTTGCCGTCAGCTCGCGTTCGGCCTCGGGGTCGAGCAGCACCAGGTCGGCGTCGGCGCCCTCGCGCAGGTACCCCTTGCGACGGCCGATGCCGTACAGGTCGGCCGGCGCTTCGGAGGTCCAGCGAACCACCTGTTCCAGCGCCACGCGTCCCCGCAGCGCCTCGTCCCACAGCAGTGGACCAGTCAGTTCGACGCCGGGGATGCCGGCTCCGACGGCCCAGATGTCGCTCCAGCCAGGCGCCTTCTCGGCGCCGCGGAAGGGGGCGTGGTCGCTCGCGATGGTGGCGATGGCGCCTTGGCGCAGACCCTGCCAGAGCGCGGCTTGGTCATCGAGGGTCCGCAAGGGCGGGTTGACCTTCACGAACGGGCCGAAGCGTAGCGCGTCGTCCTCGCTGCCGAAGAGGTAGGCCGGGGTGGTCTCGGCGCTCATCGCCTGGCCGCGCGCCTGGAACCAACGCACGTACT
>PXAU01000140.1 GCA_003567075.1 Trueperaceae bacterium | reverse complement strand
GCTCACGCCGGATCAGGTCGCGCACCGCGTCCTCGCGACCGGGGACGCCGGGGGCTTCGGAGAGACGCCGAAGGAGGTCGTAGTCGTGGTCCATGCGTGAATCTACCACCGCCTGGCGGGTCGTCGCGGACGGGCCAGGCGCCACAGCAGCAAGGCGCTCGCGACGCCGAGCGGCAGCGCCACGTACCACAGGTCGACCGCCATGGTGAGCACCAGGTTGATCGGCGTAGCGATGAAAGCGCCGCGCACCTCGCTGGGGAAGGCCCAGCCCCCGCTTGCGGTGAGGTCCAACGCGCCACCCACCAGGCCGGTGAGCGGCGCGTGCAGCAGCACGAAGAGCAGCGCCGCCAGCAGGCCACCGAGGCCGCGGGCGCGGCCGAAGAGCGGCGCGAAGAGGGCCGCGAGCAGCAGCGTGACGAGCGCGAAGGCGGCGGCGTCGAGGGAGGCCCAGGGGGTGAGCGCCGTGCGCACGCCCGCGGCGCTGCCGGCCCACTCGATCGCGACGAAGCCGAGCAGCCCCAGCAGCAGTGCCGCGAGCGCGTAGCGCGCGCTCATGGCGCGCCCGTCACCAGGCGCCGCATGTGCGCGGCGCTGGCGCGCACGCCGTCGGCGCCGCTCTCGCCGATCTCGAGGCACATGGTCCCCTCGAACGAGGCCAGGTAGTCGCGCCAGGGGCGGTAGTCGATGGCACCCTGATCGGTCGGCAGGTGCTCGTCGCGCTGGCCGTGGTTGTTGTGCAGGTGCAGGTGGATGATGTCGTCGCCCAGCACCTCTCGATAGGCCTCGATGCTGGTGGTGCCGTCGCGAGTGGCCTCGATGTGGGCGTGACCGGTGTCGAGGCAGTTGCGCATGCCGTGCCGATGCGTGACCGCGCGCAGCTGGTCGGGTCCGCGCAGCAGGTCGTACGCGGTGAGGGCCAGGTTCTCGAGCGCGATGGGCACGCTCGAGCCCTCCAGCGCGTGCAGCGAGGCAGCCAGCGCCTCGTGGGCCAGCGGGTCGGCCTGGGGATGGCGCCAGTAGTGCATGCCGGTGTGCAGGACCCCGCAGCTGGCCCCCACCGCGTGGGCGTACTCGAGCCCGCGTTGGCTGCGCTCCACCGAGGTGGCGCGGGCGGCCGGCACCAGCGAGGTCAGGTTGAGGTCCACGTAGCTGAGGTGCATCGTGACGCCGAGGCCGGTGGCGCGCATCAGGTCTCGCACCCGCTGAGGGTCCTGCAGGGCAGGCGCCACCTCGTACAGGTCGGCGCTCAACTCGACGAAGGCGAACTCGAGCTCGTGCGCCAGGGCGAAGGCCGCGTCGATGTCGAGCAGGCGGGCGGTGACGGGGGAGAAACCAAGACGCATCAGCGAACCTCCAGCGCGCGTCGCTGCGCTTCGGCCAGGGCCTCGGCGGGGGGCACGGTGCCGCGTAGGCTGCGCTCGAGCGCGTCGTCGAGCAGCCGCTGCCAGCTGCTGAACGCGCGCAGCCGCGGTCGCGGGATCGCCAGTTCGAGTTGCGTGAGCGCGGCGGCGCGGTTGGGGTCGGCGGCGTAGAAGTCCTCCAGCAGCGGCAGCGCGGCGCGCCGCACCGGGATGTAGTACGACGCCTCGATCCACGACGCGAGGTGCTCGGGCTCCATCAGGAAGCGCCAGAAGGCGAAGGCCCCCGCGCGCTCCTGCTCGCTGGCGTTGCGCATCACGACGAGCTGCGCGCCGCCCAAGGGCACGCGTCCGCCCTCGCGCATCGGCACCGGGCCGGCGGCGACGTCGAAGGCCACGGAGAAGCGGCGTACGTCGGGCCAGTTGGCGATGCTGGCGAAGGTCATCAGGGTGCGCGTCCGGATGAAGGTGAGGATCGCCGTGGTGCTCTCGCCGGCGTCGTAGAAGGCCAGGTCGCCCGAACGCACGAGCTGCTGCAGCAGCGTGAGCGCTTCGAGCGCCGCGGCGCTCTCGAAGTCGGGGCTGCCGTCGGGCAGCACCAGGTTGCCGCCCAAGCTGAGCACCATCATCTCGAACAGCCATGAGTCGCCGACGAACATCGCCCCTTGCGCCTGACGCGAGGTGAGCTCGGTGGCGGCTTCGGCGAAGGTCTCCCAGGTGGTGGGCGGTGTCAAGCCGGCGCGCCGCAGGGCGTCGGCGTTCCAGTACATGACCGGCGTAGAACTGTTCCAGGGCAGCCCGAAACGGCCGCCGTCCATCTCGCCGTAGGCCCAGAGGCCGTCGTAGAAGTCGGCGACGAAGGCCTCAGGCAGGGCGTCGACGAGCGGCTGGAGGTCCTGCACGGCGCCATCGCCCACGAGTTGCGGGAAGAAGCCGATCTCGGCTTGGAACAGCACCGGTTCGTCCACGGTCCCGAAGGCGGCGACCAGGCGGGTCTGGGCGTCCGCGTACGACCCGACCATGCGCGCCACCACGCGGTAGTCGTCCTGCGAGGCGTTGAAGGCCTCGGCGAGCGCGTCGACGGTCTCCTCGACGGCGCCCATCGAGTGCCAGAAGGTGATGGTGGTCTGCGCCAGCGCGTGCTGCGCGAGCGCGCTCAGGGCGAGCAGGCCGGCGAACGTGCACGCGAGCGTGCAGACCACGAGGATGCGGGGGATGCGGCTCATCAGGCTCCTTCCGACGGTGGTGACGGTGCGAGGCGCTTCACGATCGGAACCCCGCCTCGAACGTCGCTACGATCCGCTTCTCGAAGACCACGTACAGGACGAGGATGGGTGCGCTCGCTACCAGCGCGGCCGCACCCAGCAGGCCCCACTCGAAGGGCCGGGTGCGCAGCAGGTCGGTGAGGAAGACCTGCACCGTCCACAGCGCTTCGGAGGTCATCACGCGCGGGAAGAGCACCAGGTTCCAATGGGCCGCGAAGGCCAGCACCGCCGCCGCCACGAGCTCGGGACGCACGATGGGCGCCACCACCCGCGCGACGATGGTGAGCTCACCGGCGCCGTCGAGCCGCGCGGCCTCGATCAGCTCCCAGGGGAGGCGCCGCAGCGCCTGTAGCAGCAGGAACACCACCAGCGGGCTGGCCAGGAACGGCACCACCAAGGCGCCGAGCGTGTCGATGAGCGAGAGCGTCTGCAACTGCCGGTACAGAGGAACGAGCAGCAGCTCGCTCGGCAACGCCAGCAGCACCAGCACCAAACCTAGGAGGCGGGCACCGTTGCGGATGGCGTAGGCCGCACCGAGACCGAAGGCCAGCTGGCCGAGCACGGTCAGCCCCGACGCCAGGAACGACACGCCCATCGCCCGCCACAGTCCGCTGCCGGCGAGCGCCGCGAAGTTCTCCAGGCTGACGCCGAAGGTGGCCAGGTTGGCCCGCATGAGCGCTTCGGCCGGCAGGAAGGCGGCATAGAGCAGCCAGGCCAGGGGGAGCGCCACGAAGAGGCAGACGATGACCGTGACGAGCCGCATCAGGAGCACCGGATCGCGCTCCTCACCCTCGATCGTCGCTGGCGCCACGGCGGCATCGCGGTGACGGTCCAACGCGTCACCACGACCCTCCGGCACGTCGCCGGGACCGCCGAGGCTGGGATGGTTGCTGGCTGACACACGACGCCGCAGTCTACGACCGCACCGCGCGCAGCGTGGCGAGGCGGCCAGGCACGCGGCGAGGCGGCCAGCCACGCTGCGAAGCGGCTCGCGGGCGATGGTAGGGCCAGCCTGGGCTAGCCGCCGTCAAGCAGCAGCAGCACCTCCAGCGGGACGTCTTCGATCGGTGTCCCGGTCAGCATGATGGTGTAACGCGCTCCAGGCTGGAGGTCCTCGTCGGGGACCTCGGCCACGCTCACGTCGCTTCCGGCGATGTGGATGTTGACGGTGCCGGCCTCGGGCCTGAACGTGACGTAGCCGCTCGCTTCGGCGTAGCCGGCCGACTCGAGCACCGCGACGGTGTCGTTGGCGTGGGCGAGCACGAGGTCGACGCGCTCGGTGCCGGGCGCCGCATGCACGATGCGGAGGTCGGCTTCGTCGCCGGGAACCGGCGTTTCGAGCGTGCCGTCGAGGATGAGCGCCCGCAGGGCGGGGTCCTCCGGGTCGGCGGTGAAGAGGTCCTGAAGCCAGGCCAGGAACCCTTCCTCAGGTTCTTCGAAGATCTCTGGCGCCACGAGGCCGATGATGGCCACCGTGACGGAGGTGCCGTCGACGACGCTCAGCGTCTGCGGAAGGGTATGTTCTCGGGGGGCTTCGCCGTCGACCTCCGTCAAGCGCACGCGCAGCTCGTACGTGCCCTCGGCGATGGACTCGAACGGCGTCACCGTACGGTACGAGAACTCGTCGATCACCAGCATCTCGACCGCCGGATCCTGCGCGGTGTCGAGCACGACGAGCTCCTCGATCTGGGCGTTGGGCGAGGCGTGCACGAACCGGACCTCGGTCGGCTCGGTATCGAGCGCCTGTTGGGCCGCGCCGAGGCCGAGCGACGACGCGAGCACGACGGTCGACAGGAGCGTGAGGCGTGTCACGGGTGACCTCCTCCGGGCTCGGGCTGGTCGGTCCTGGAAGCGCGGAGCGCTCGAAGAGCCCGCTGCTCGACGAGCACTGAGCGCGCGCCGTTGCCCGACCTGCTCGGTCGTGGCGACGGACTGCGCATGGTGGCCCGTGCCCTCGCTCCGCATGATACGTGGGTACGTGAAAGCGTCACGTCTGCCAGCGAGCCGTCGCTCGCGCGCGTCGAACCCACCGCAAGCTGGCGAACGAACCGCGCCTGGATGTGCTTCTATGCTCAGGTTCGAGGGGGGGGCGGACGCGCCACGCGATGCGTGGTGGTTCCGTCCTTCAATCACCCCTCGTGCCGAGCGCCTGCACGCCAGATGCTCCTCCCGAGCGTACGGTTGCGGCGAACGGTATCAACGGCTCCCTACGTCTTCCGAAGGAGGCCCTCATGCAACGCATCGTTCTTGCGCTGATCGTCCTTACCACCGCGATCGTCGCTGGTGCCCAAGCCGAACCGCAGACCGAGCCACCACCCCCACCCGACCAGCGTGTACCCGCGCAACCCGCCGAACCCGGTGTCGTGCCACCGCACGCGCTGATGCAGTCGATGGTGCGTTTCGTCCACGTGGCACCGAACCTCGAGATCGAGCGCCTGCTCTTGGTCGACACCATCGACGGTTTCGCGCACGAGGAGATTCAACACCTTGCGTACCTCGAGGTGAGCGAGTACGTCCCCGTGCCCGAGGGCCAACACGAGGTGATCCTGGACGTCATCGGGCTCGAGGACGAGGCAACGACGCAGATCACGCTCGATCAGGTGATCGGCACGGTTGGTGGCCACTTCTTCACGATCGCCATCGTCGGCCTCACCATGCCTGAGGATCCCACCACCCTCGACGACGGCTTCTTCGCCTGGCTCGAGGACCTCTTCACACCCGATCGTGACGACCTTGCGCTTCGCACGGTGGTGATCGAGGACATCGCCACGGCCGGCGTGACCCCGGCCGACGCCGACGTGCGGATCCTCCACGCGGCGCCGGGAACCGAGGCGGTCGAACTCGTCCTGGTCGAGGACGACGAGACGGTCGAGGTGCTCGGCAGGGTGGGCTACGCCGAGGTCGGTGCTCGCTCGGTCATCCGTCCCGATGACGGCTGGCTCGAGGTCCGTTTGGCCGACTCCGACGTGGTGGTGGCGGATCTCCGCGACGTCGAACTGGCGTCGGGCATGATCCATACGGTGATCGTGGCCGGAACGCCGGTCGAGGACGTGCCGATCGAGGTCGAGGTGCTACGTGACGAGTGGATGGATCCGTTGGCCATCCCGCCGCGGGCCCCCGGCGTCATGCCCGCGCCGCACGCGTGGCCGGTCGCCGAGGCGGCCTGGATCAACGAGCGTCTGATGGAGGCCGAAGCCTGGCTTGGCGACGCCGAAGCGCGGCTCGACGCATTGCGCGACGAGGAACAGGTCGCGGAAGCCATGCGTGAGATCGACGAGGCGCGTCAGCTCGTCGAGCACGTCCGCTTGCAGTTCGAGCGCATGGCGGTACCGGAGGTGCCGGAGGACCGCGCCCCCGAGACCGAGTAGCGCACGGCCCGCGCCCCCCGACGTGGGCTAGGCGGTTCACGCCCTGTGCGTCAGGGGGCGACGGCTCGCCCGTGAGCGGCCGAGGTCGGCGTCCTCGTGGGGCCTTCGAGGAGCTGTGGATGCTGCAGCTTCGCAAGGACAAGATCGAGGTCGCCGGCCTGAACGGCGCTGCGATCAAGGTGCTCCTTCAACCAGGCACGATGCGCGCATGGCTCCGCAGCACACCCGGGGCCGCCGCCGTGCCAACAGGGCCTGATCGTCCCGTGCGACCTGAGCGCGCGTGACCTGAGCACGTGCGACCTGAGCGCGCGTGACCTGAGCACGTGCGACCTGAGCGCGCCTGACCTGAGCACGCACGCGTTGATCACCCATGGGGACGAAGGTCGTTCCCACGGGGCTCGAGCTCAGATCCGCCCGAACCGGTTCAACAACTCCTCGACCGTCGCTCCTTCGAGGATCGCCTTCCTGGCGGCCTCCTCCTTGTCGGCCTGCTCGCGGGCGCGCGGGTAGACCTCGGCCCAATCCTGCTGGGGCACGACGGTGACGCCGATCTCGTCCGCCACCACCAGATCGCCCGGGTGGACGATGAGCCCACCGCATACGACCGGCACGTTGATCCGGATCGGCTCACGGCGCCCGGAGTACGCGGTGTGGGCCGCGCGTGGGCTGACGTAGCGCGAGGCGATCGGGAAGTCGAGGAGCTTCGCCTCGTCGGTGTCCCGGACGGAGCCGTCGACGACCGCGCCGACGATGCCCGCAGCTCGCGCCAGGCCCGACATGAGACCGCCCCAGATCGACGTGTTGGACTCGCCGAACGCGTCGATGACCACCACCTGACCAGGCTCGGCGATCTCGAAGATGTCCAGGCAGTCGACGATGTCGCCCGGCGTGAGCTTCACCGTGAGCGCGTGGCCGATGAAGGGCCTGTTCACGCTGCGGAACTTGATGTCGGGGTGCATCACGTTCTCACGTGCCTGAGCGTCGGTCATCACGCAGGAGATGCTCAGCACGTCCTGCATCGCGACCAGCTTCCCCAACAGCTCGCGATCGACGCTGGCGTTCGGTTCGATCATCTTGGTCATGCTCGACTCCTCCTGGGCCGCGTCGCCGCACACCGGCGCCTGTTCGTTGACAGGTCCCAGCGGCCATGCTAGATTTTACCTGACAAAAGCCGATCTCACCAAGCGAAAACTTCTCCTTCCTGCGAGTACCCAGCGTCGATCCATAGAAGCGGCGAACGACAAGGAGATCATGACCCAAGCGGCAGCCCATCTCCGCACGTCGAGCGGCAACGGAGTCGCCCCGTGAGCTCGCCGCCCAGCAGGTCCGCCGGTCGCTACAACATTCGCGTCCTGGACAGGGCCTTCCGCATGCTGGATCTGCTGGCCGACGGCGTCGAGCGGAGCCTCACGGAGATCAGCGAAGCGATCGACCTCAACACCAGCACCACGTTCCGCCTGGTGGCGTCGCTGGAGTACCACCGCTACCTGGCGCGGGACGAGGAGAGCGGCAAGTACACGCTCGGCATCGCCT
>PXAU01000348.1 GCA_003567075.1 Trueperaceae bacterium | reverse complement strand
CTCAGACCCCGCCCGGCTCCTCGTCGGCCACGTCCGCAGTGGGCAGGGCGAAAGCGAAGTTGGTGTCGCCCGGGGCGCTGGTCAGCGTCACCTGCGCGCCGTGCGCGCGTGCGATCTGCTGCGCGATGGCGAGCCCCAAGCCGCTGCCGCCGCCGGGGCCGTGGAAGAACTTCTCGAACACCCGCTCGCGGATCTCGGGCGCTACGCCGGGACCGCGGTCGTGCACCTCGATCTGGACGGTGGCGCCGTGGGGCCGGGCGCGCAGCGTCACCAGCGCCGGGTCGCCGCTGGCGCGCACGGCGTTGGCGGTCAGGTTGCGCATCAGCTGCCGCAACCGTTCCGGGTCGCCGACCACCGTTGTGCCCGGCGCCGCCTCGAGTCGCACGCCCGGGAACTCCTCCGCCACTGGCCGCAGCACGTCCTCGGCCGGGTCGAGCAGGTGCGGGTCGAGCTCGGAGACGGTCTCCCCCCGCGACAGCTGCAGCAGGTCGCTCACCAGCCGGGCCATGACCGCCGAGATGCGTTGGGCGTCGTCGAGGTCACGCGCCAGCTCGGGCCGCGCGCGCCGGCGGGCGCGCGCCAGGAAGCCCTGCAGGGCGGTGAGCGGCGTGCGCAGCTCGTGGCTGGTCTCGGCCAGGAAGGTCCGCTGTGCGTCCAGCGCGTGCCGCAACCTCCCCAGCAGGTCGTTGAGGACCTCGGCCAGCTGGCCCACCTCGTCGCGCGGACCGTCGTACGGGATCGGGTCCAGGCGCTCGGGCGAGAGCGCCGAGGCACGGCGCGCCAGCACCACCACCGGCCGCACGATCGCGTTGGCGACGGTGAAGCCGACGACCGCCGAGACCAGCACCGCCACCACCGCGGTCACCGCCAGCGCCCGCGCCAGCTGCGCCAACGCGCCACCGATGAAGCGCGTGTCGCCGATCACCGCCACCACGCCTAGGTCGAAGGGCTGAAGCGCCGCCTGGACCGGCATCTCCGCCAGCGTGCCGCGCCAGGCCGCGCCTTCGGGCTCGCGCCTGGCCGCCAGCACCGTGCCGGCCGGCAGCGCCGCGTCGGTGGCCTCGAAACGCGGGACCGAGGCGACCAGCAGCTGGCCCAGCGGGTCGTAGAGCTGCACGATCACGCCGCCCGTGGGCCCGACCAGCAGGTCGCGAGCGCTGCCGGCGATGCCGACCTGATAGAGCGCCGCCACGCGCTCGGCGTCGCGTGCGAGCGCGTCCTGCAGGTCGCCTTGAAGGCTGGTGCGCACCACCACGAAGGCGGCCACCGAGGCGTTCACCGCCAGCAGCGCGATCGCCACGCTGGCCAGCAGGGCCCCGCGCCAGCGCAGCGGCAGGCTGCGGCGCCGGCTGCGCTCGGCCATCTCAGCCCTTGATGGCGTAGCCGACGCCGCGAACGGTGCGGATGACCCCGAACCCGCCGGCCTCACGAAGCTTGGCGCGGATGTTGGCGACGTGCACGTCGACCACGTTCGATGCCAGCGGAAGGTCGCCGCCCCAGACGCTGCGCTCGATCTCCTCCCGGCCGTAGACGCGGCCGGGTTGGCTGGCGAGGTACTGCAGCAGCTCGAACTCGCGCGGCGAGAGCCGCACCTCGGCCTCGCCCCAGAAGACCTGCCGTCGGAGCGCGTCGATGAGCAGGTCGCCGATGCGCGTCGGCTGGCCGCCGCCGTGCTTGCGCAGCTGCACCCCCACGCGCGCCAGCAGTTCCTCCATGTGGAACGGTTTGGCCAGGTAATCGTCGGCACCGGCGTTGAGCATCGCGACCTTGGTCTCGACGTCGTCGCGCGCGGTCAGGATCACGATGGGTGTCGGGTCGGTGTGGCGGACGCGGCGCGCGATCTCGGCGCCGGAGAGGTCGGGCAGGCCCAGGTCGAGGATCACCAGGTCCGGCCGCTCCTGACGGATGGCGGCCAGGCCACGCATGCCGGTGTCGAAGCACGACACCCGGTAGCCGGCCTCCTCGAGCTCCAGCCGCAGCAGGCGGCTGATGTCGGTGTCGTCCTCGACGATCAGCACGTGCTTGCTCACCGCGACCTCCGCGTGGTCAGCACCAGCTCGATGCCGTGCCGTTCGAGCAGGTGGGCGCGCAACGAGAGCGGCTGCAACAAGTCCTCGATACGCACCAGGATGTCGCCGCGGTCTTCGGCCACGACACCGTGCAACGCCGCGCCGCCGCGCAAGGCCGCGGCGATGGTCTCGTCGCTGGCGTCGGGCGGGAAGACGAGCAGCCGCACCTCACTGCCCGCATCGAGCGGCAGGTCGATGGTGAGCCGGCCCTCCTCGACACGGCCGCTGGAGTAGACGGTGAGCAAGTCGGGCGATACCACGCGAAGCTCCGTCCCGGGCGGGAAGGCCGGGACCTCGGCAAAGCTGACCGCCAACGCGAACCAGAGCATCAGTGCGCCCACGGCCACCATGCTAGCAGCGGTGCATGGGCGGCTCACGCACGAGGCAGCGCGCGAGGTTCAGGGTCCGTTCATGCCGGCGCGAGGTGCGGAGTCCGTTCATGCCGGCGCGAGGTGCGGCGCCTCGCGTCGTGAGCGATTCCGCCACACGCGGGGCGCCGATGCGACACACTGCGGGCGATGACGATGAAGGCCGAGGTCTCAGCTATGCCAGGATCCTTGCTCGCGTCACGCGACGTCCCCCCCCCACGCCGCCACACCGTGTGGGGCCCTCTTTTCGCCCTGGTCACGCTCGTGGCCCTGCTCGCGAGCGCGCAGGCGCAGGTGTTCAGCGCCGAGCGCTACCTCCAGGAGTGCTTGCGCTTCGAGGCCGGTGGCGACCTCTCGACCGCCCGCCAGAGCTGCCTGAACGCTCTCCAAGCCGACCCGCGCTCGCTCGGAGCCGAGTTGGCGTTGGCCCGCATCGACACCGCCTTGGGCGAGTACGCCGCCGCCGAGACCCGCCTCAACCGGATCCGCGCGCAGGTGGGTACGCCCGAACCGACGGTGCTCCTGGCCGAGATCACCTTCGCCATCGAGCGGTTCGACGAAGCGAGCGGGCATGTTTCGCGGGCGCGCAGCGAGCTCGCCGCCAGCCCCGACGCGGCGCTCGGCGCTCGCGTCGCGTACCTGGAGGGCCGCCTCGCGCAGCGCGATGGCCGCGTGGAGGACGCCCTGGTCGCCTACGGCGAAGCCATCGCCTTCGACGCCCTCGAGGTGCGCTACCGCCTGGCTGATGCCCAGCTGCGCTTTCGGCTGGGTGACGTCGACGGGGCGCAGCGCCAGCTGCAGGCGTACGAGGTGATCTCCGGCGACGTCCGCAACGCGGCGGTGAAGTCGCTGTTGGGGCGACTGCTGTGGTCGCAGGGGCAGCTCGGTCCGGCGGTGGACACCCTCGAGACGGCCTTGGCGCTGCGCGGCCTGCGTGACAGCGCCACCCAGGCCGACGACTTGCGGGTGTTGTCACTCATGTACTACGCCCAGGGTGACCTCGACAGCGGCGGCATCGCGCTTCGGGAAGCCTCGCGGCGCGGGAACCTGGTCGGCCAGGCCACCAACACCGCGCTCTTGTGGGTGCTGGCGCTCATCACGCTCCTGGGCGTGGTGCTGGTGGCGGAGTCGCGCCGCGCGGGCATCGCGCCCGACAGCGGCGGCGAGCCGCCACCGTGGAGCCTGGGTGAGGCCTTCGGCACCCTCGTCGCTGCCGTCCTGATGGGCTTCGCGGCATCGCTGCTGTACGCCGCATTCGTGCAGCAGAACCTGCTCGCCTTGTTCACGCCGCTGCAGCGGCAGGACACGCTGGCCGTGTACGCCATCGTCTTCGCGCTCACGGCGGCGCTCCTGACCTGGCGGCGGGTACGGCGCGCCGGGCTCGACCCGAGCAGTTACCTGTTGGGACCCACCGGCTCGGCGCTCAACGGCGTGCTGTTGGGCCTGGCGCTGTGCGGGGTGACCATCGCCTACTTGGCGTTGGTGCCACGGGGCGGCGTGTTCGGACCCTTCCTGTTCGACCTGGCGCGCCCCACACCCTTGGTGGTGGCTGCCCTGGCCTTGCTGCCGCTGGCCGAGTTCACCTTCCGCGGCCTGCTGCAACCGAGCATGACGCGCCGCTACGGCAGCGGCAACGCCATCGCCGCGATGGCGCTGTTGTGGGCCATCGTCTACGGCACGCCGGTGCTGGCCCTGGTGATCGGCGGCCTCGGCCTGGCCGAGGGCACACGCCGCCAACCGGGTGCCCTCGTGGCCTTCCTGGCGGTGCTGGTCGGCTGGCTGACGCTGTTGGCACTCACCGCGGCGCTGCCTCAGGTGCGAGGGTTGTTCCTGCTCTGATCGCGCGCGCGCTGGGCCCGACGCAAATCGGCCACGTCGTAGCTGGTGCCGCGCCACTCGATGCGCCCGCTGACCAGCGTGGCCAGCGTCGAGCGCAGCAGCGCCAGCACCAGCGCTACGACGCTCACCGGGTGCAGCAACGCGTACCACGCCGGCGCGCCCGCCCGGCGCCCGTACCAGGCGTACACCAGGCTCACCACCACCACCACGCCCCAGCCGGCCGCCCGCGCCGCGCCGCTGCCGGCCAGCGCCACCGCGAACGGCAGTACGTGCGTCGCCAACAGCGCCGCGCTCACCGCGGCGACCAGCGGCAACGAGAAGCGTAGGCCCGCGAAGGCGTTCTTCTCCAGACCGCGGAGCGCCTCTACCAGCGAGGGATACCAGGTGACCGCGGCCAGCGCCGGCGCGAACACCACCAGCGAGCGGCCGCCGGCGGCCTTGACGTCGTGCGCCAACGCCAGGTCGTCGTCGGCCCGCAGGCGCACCGCCCGATGCCCACCCGCGCGCTCGTAGGCGCTGCGGCGGTAGAGACCGAAGGCGCCGATCCCGAGCGTGGTGGGCACGCTTGGTTCGGGCGCCAGCCAGGGCCGCAGCTTCACCGTGAGCAGCAGCGCGAAGGCGGTCTCGAAGGCCAACACCAGGTGCGCGCCAAAGCCGCCTGGGGCGTCGAAGCGCGGCAGGAGCGCGAGGTGATCAGCGCGCGCCGCGAGCACCGTCGCCACGGCGCGCCGCAGCGCACCGGGGGCCAGACGCACGTCGGCGTCGGCGAAGAGCAGCCACTCGCCAGCGGCGCAGTCCGCGCCCAGCGCCTGCGCGTGCGTCTTGCCCAGCCACCCGTCCGGCAACGCTTCGATCCGCTCCAGCCGCACCGTGGTCGGCGCGCCGGCTCCCTCGCCGCCGCCTGCTGACTGGACCTCACGCTCGGCCAGCACGGCCCGCACCGTGGCGCCGGTAGCGTCCTGGGAGCGGTCGTCGACGATCACGATCTCCAAGCCGGGGTAGTCCTGGACCAACCAACTGCGCAACGCGGCGCCGATCGTGTCGGCCTCGTCGCGCGCGGCCACGACCAGGCTGAGCCGCGGCCAGCCACCATCCGGCGCGGCGTCGACGGCCGACGCGCCGGTCAGGACCGGTAATCGCCGCATGCCGAGCCACCACCAGCCCGCCAGCGCGAGCCACGCCAGCAACGCGAAGGAGGTGAGGCCGGTCAAGGCGTCCATGAGGACAGGCTACGAGCCACCGGCCGCCGAGACCGCAGGCGGCGCCACCGCGCGGCCGCCGAGACCGCAGGCGGCATGAGCGCGCAGCCGACGCGCCCGGTCGAACCAGCCGGCCCGCGCCGTATCATGGGCCCGATGCCCGCCGACGAGCGCGACCCCCAGGCGCTGGCTCGCTACCAACTGGTACCGCGGCTGCTGCACGACGTCACCGAGGTCGACAGCAGCCTCACCCTGCTAGCCCGCCGCCTGCCGAGCCCGCTGCTGCCGCGCCTGCCGGCCGACGCGCCCGCACCCGAACACGGCCTGGCGCTGGTCGACGCCGAGCGCGTCGTCGCCACCAGCGCAGCCTGGGCGCTGCCGGTGCTGGTGAGCGCCAAGATGGGCGAACTGATGCCGGAGGTGCGGCGCCTGGCCGCCACCGAGGCGCCCGCACTGGTGCTCGACATGTGCCCCCTAGCCGAGATCCCACCCTTCGGCAGCGGCCGCTGGCGGCCGCGCACGCGCGAGGACCTGGCGGAGCTCGCCGCCGCGGCCGGCCGGCCGCTGTGGCTCTACGGCGTACTTTCGCCCGCCGACGCCGTGGTCGCCGCCGAGGCGGGGCTGGACGCGATCGTGGTGCATACCGGCGTCGCCCGGCACTTGGGCGGCCCCAGCCTGGCCAACGCGCTGCCCGAGGTCCTGGACGCGGTGGCCGGGATGATCGCGGTGTACGCCGGCGGGCACGTCGCGAACGGCATCGACGTGTTCCGCTACCTGGCACTCGGCGCCGACGCGGTGGTGGTCGAGACCGACCGGGCCTTGGGCTCGCTGGAGGCGGAACTGCAGTACGCGATGCGCCTCACCGGCTGCGCGACGCTGGCCGACATCGGCTACGACGTGATCTACGAACCGCTGTTCGAGGACGCGTGATCGCCTCGGTGCGCGGTGCCGTGCTGGAGCTGCGCTCGCAGAGCGTGGTGGTGCAGGCGGGCGCCTTCGGGCTGGAGGTGCTGGCGCCGGCCGCGACGCTGGCGCGCTGCACCCTCGGTGAAGAGGTGCTGCTGCACACGCAGCTGGTGGTGCGCGAGGACAGCCTGACGCTCTACGGCTTCCACGATCGCGACGCGCTGGTGCTGTTCTCGCATCTGCTCACCGTGAGCGGCGTGGGGCCGAAGCTGGCCCTCGCGCTGCTCTCGACCCTGCGGCCGGCGCTGATCGCCGACGCGGTGGCGCGCGACGACGCGGCGCTGCTGGCCAGCGCGCCCGGCGTGGGCCGGCGCACGGCCGAGCGGCTGCTGGTCGAGCTGCGCTCGAAGCTCCCGCCCGAGCTGGCGGCGGGTGCCGCGGGGACCGCCGGTGCCCCCTTGCCGGCGGTCGAGGACGCGACCGCAGCACTGGTGGCACTCGGGTACCGCGAAGGACAAGTGCGCGCGCAGGTGCAAGCCCTTGCCACCGACGACCCGACCGCCTCAGCCGAGGCCCTCATCCGGGCGGCGCTGGCCAAGCTGCGGTGACGGCCAGGTCAAGCGATCTGGGCAGGCCGCTGACGCGGCGGCGTGACGTCTGCGAGAGCCCCGCCATCGCGAGCAAGCGGCGCGGCTCGCAAGCGTCGCAGGTCGTCAGGACCTCAACCCGCGAGCGCCTTCTCTGGCGCGACCGACGCCAGCCCGAAGGCCTCAGCCACGCCCTCGTACGTGACCATGCCGCGGTAGGTGTTGAGGCCTCGCAGCAGCCGCCGGTCCTCGCGCAGCGCGGCAACGGGATCGTCCGCCAGCAACAGCGCGTAGGGCAGCGTCTGGTCCGAGAGCGCGCGGGTGCTGGTGTTGGGCACCGCGCCTGGCATGTTGGCGACGCCGTAGTGCACCACGCCGTCGACGACGAAGGTGGGCTCGTCGTGGGTGGTCGGGCGGATCGTCTCGACGCAGCCGCCCTGATCGACCGACACGTCGACGATGACGCTCCCCTGCTTCATGATCCCGAGCATGTCGCGCGTGACCAGGTGCGGCGCCCGCGCGCCCGGGATGAGCACCCCACCGACCAGCACGTCGGCGCGGG
>PXAU01000194.1 GCA_003567075.1 Trueperaceae bacterium | reverse complement strand
TTCGCCACGCTCGGCGGCGAAGTCGACCACGGCGCCGTCCTCGAAGGTGAGGCTGAAGCCGTCGATGAGCTGCCCCTGGTACGAGAGCGGCTTCGTGGCGCGCACGGTGCCGCTCGCACGCTGTGCATGCGGGGCCGTGAAGACCTCCTCGGTGGGGATGTTGGCCACGAAGAAGGCACCGTTGACGCCCGCATGCTGCCCGCCCGACTCCCACGTGTGGGTGTCGGCCAGGCCCACCCGCAGGTCGGTGCCTGGAGCGCGCAGGTGCAGCACCTCGAAGGCCTGGGCGTTGAGGGCATCGCGGGCCCGAGCGAGCTGGGCGACGTGCCGCTCCCAGGCGCCGAGGGGGTCGTCGACATCGGCCCGGCAGGCCGCGAAGATGGCGTCCCAGAGCTTCGTCACGGCGTCCTCTTCGGGGGTGCCGGGGAACACCTTCGTGGCCCAGGCCGGCACCGCGTAGTCGACGATCGTCCAGGGCATGTGCGAGCGCTGCACCAGGTCCGACACGGGACGCATCACGCGCCGTTGGGCCCGCACCATCGAGGCGACCCGCTGCGGATCGGCGGCCGACATGAGGTCCGGGTCGGACCCACCCACGCGGAGGTAGGCGTCGCCGCGCTCCGCCATGCCGTGCACCAGATCGCGCACGGCCTCGGGATAGTCGTCGAGCGCCTCGGCGGGCGAGCGCTGCGCCCGGATCAGGTTCACCTGCTCGTCGACGTAGAGCACGTGGACGTACGGTGCCCCGAGGTCGTAGGCCCGGGCCGCGATGCGGCGCACCAGGTCGGCGGCCTCGATCGGGCCCATCAGCAGCAACCGCTGACCCGCCTGGAGGTTCACGCCGACGCGCAGCGCAAGGGTGGCGAGGTTGTCGAGTTTCTGGTCGAAGGAGAGCATGCCTCCGAGTCTACCGCCGGGGTGCGGCGCGGCCGTCGTGGCCGTCGCCAGCGGGCCATGCGCCCCGCGCTCGGCCGGTATCATGAGACGTCGCGCGACGAAGCGCGGCTGGCAATCAGGATCGCCGCCGTGCGCGAGCGGTCCGACCCCGAGGCGTCGTTGGCGCCAAAGGGGCACTCCTTCGGGGCAGGGTGCGATTCCCGACCGGCAGTGATCGTGGCGTGAAACGCCGCGTCAGCCTGCGAAGCCCGCCGAGCGGCGGGCCCGAACCCGTGCGATGCGGGTGCCGACGGTAACAGTCCGGACGAGAGAAGGAGAGGAGGCAGGCGGCGCGGCGCGCTGCCGTTGAAGGGCATGGCAGAACGATCCGATGCGCTCGACGCCGAGTTCATGCGGCGCGCGCTAGCGCTGGCCGAGCGCGGGCGCGGCAGCACCAGCCCCAACCCGCTCGTCGGTTGCGTCGTCGCACGCGGCAGCGAGGTGGTGGGCGAGGGTTGGCACGAGCGCGCCGGCCAACCTCACGCGGAAGCGCACGCGCTCCACGCCGCCGGTGCGCGCGCACGCGGCGCGACGGCCTTCGTCACGCTCGAGCCCTGCGCCCACCACGGGCGCACCCCGCCGTGCGCCGAGGCGCTCGTCGAGGCTGGGTTGGCGCGCGTGGTAATCGCGCTGGTCGACCCCGACCCACGGGTGGCGGGGCGCGGACTGGCGCGCCTGCGCGATGCCGGCATCGACGTGACGGTGGGCCTGATGGAGGAGGAGGCCGTTGCGCAGAACGTCGCCTACCTCACGCGCCAGCGCCTGGGCCGGCCATGGGTGCGCTACAAGACGGCCATGACGCTCGACGGGAAGATCGCCACGCGCACCGGCCGCTCGCGCTGGATCACCTGCGCCGCTTCGCGCGCGCTGGTGCAGCGCTGGCGGCACGAGCACGACCTGGTGGCGGTCGGCGTCACCACCGTGCTGCGCGACGACCCCAAGCTCACCGCCCGCATCGAGGGCGGACGCACGCCGCACAAGCTGGTGTTCGATTCGGTGGCGCGCACACCGGCCAGCGCGGCGCTGTTCGAACCAGACGAGGCCGACCAGGCGCCACGCGTGACGATCGCGGTGGGACCGAGAGCGCCCGAGGCCCGCCTGAGGGCGCTGCGCGAGCGGGGCGCCACGCTGCTCTGCAGCGACGACGGCCGTGCCCGTCCCAGCATCCTCGAGACCTTGCGCCAGCTGGCCGGGCACGGCGCCACGAGCCTGCTGCTGGAGGGCGGCGGCACGCTCGCCTGGTCCTTCGCCGAGGCGCACGCGATCGACCGCGTGGCCTGGTTCGTGGCACCGAAACTGCTCGGCGGTGGCGGCGCCAGCCCCTTGGGAGGCTTGGGCGTCGCCAGCATGGACGAGGCCCTGCAGCTGACGAGCACGCACGTGCGGCACGTCGGCGAGGACCTGCTGATCGAGGGCGACGTGCGCTACCCGGAGGCGCCGACGAGCGCCGACACGGACGACGCCCCGGCCGCGAGCCGGGACGAGAGAGAGGGATGAGCCATGTTCACGGGCATCGTGGAGGAGGTCGGCACGGTTCGCGTCGTGCACGACGAGGGCGGCGACTTGCGCGTCGGGATCGAGGCCGGTTCGGTGCTCGACGGCGCGCGCATCGGTGACTCGATCGCCGTCTCCGGCTGCTGCCTGACGCTGGTCGCGCTCGACGAGCGTAGGTTCGAGGTCGAGTTGTCGAAGGAGACGGTCGCCAAGACCGCACCACGCTGGCACGTCGGCGCCACCGTCAACCTGGAGCGGGCGGTGCGCTTGGGCGATCGCTTGGGCGGTCATCTGGTGTCCGGGCACGTGGAGGGGACCGGCGAGGTCACGGCCATCGACGTCCAGCCCGGAGCCCACGTCATGGCGGTGCGGGCGCCGGAACACATGGCCCGCTACCTGATCCCCAAGGGCAGCGTCACGGTCGACGGCGTCTCGCTCACGGTGGTCGCCCTGGGCGGCCCCGGCGGCACCCGGCACGATCTCGGCGCCGGCGATTTCACGCTCTGGCTCATCCCGCATACGCTGCAGGTGACCACGCTGGGCGAGCTGCGCCTCGGCGACAGGGTGAACCTCGAGGCCGACCTGATCGCCAAGCACCTCGAGCGCCTGGCCGGCTTCGGTCCCCGGCACGAGGACGAGCCCGCCGGCGAGGAGGCCTGGCGGTGAGCGCGGCCGAGGTGACGACCGACGCCCTCGACGCAGCGCCCTTGGCCACCGTCCCCGAACTGCTGGCCGAGCTGCGTGACGGCCGCCCGGTCATCGTGGTCGACGACGAGGACCGCGAGAACGAGGGTGACATGGTGCTGGCCGCGGAGTTCGCCACCGCCGAGCGGCTGGCGTTCATGATCCGGCACACCGGCGGCATCGTCTGCCTCAGCATGCCCGACGACCGGGCCGACCGGCTGGACCTGCCGCCGATGGGGGCGCAGAACACTTCGCGGCGCGAGACCGCCTTCACCGTCTCCATCGAGGCCAGCGAGGGCATCACTACCGGCATCTCGGCCGCCGACCGGGCGCACACCATCCGGCTGGCCGCCCGCGACGGTGTCAGCGCCAGCGATTTCTCTCGGCCAGGGCACGTGTTCCCCTTGCGCGCCAGGGCCGGTGGCGTGCTCAGGCGCGCGGGCCACACCGAGGCGGCTGTCGATCTGTGCCGCCTGGCGGGCCTGAGACCGATCGCGGCGATCAGCGAGTTGATGCACGACGACGGCAGCATGATGCGCCTGCCGGCGCTTCGCGCCTTCGCCCGCGAGCACGGCCTCAAGGTCGGTACCATCGCCGACCTGATCGCGCACCGGTTGCGGGTCGACCCGTTCGTGGCGCGGGTCGACGAAGCGCAGCTGCCCACCCCTTGGGCCGTGTTCCGCATCGTCGGCTACTGCGACACCGTCGCCGACAAGGAGCACGTGGCGTTGGTGCTGGGCGAGGTGGCCGACGGCGACCCCGTGCTGGTGCGCATGCACAGCGAGTGCCTCACCGGTGACGCGCTGCACAGCCTGCGCTGCGATTGCGGCTTCCAGCGCGACGCGGCCCTCAAGGCCATCGCCGACGCCGGCCGCGGCGTGCTGGTCTACCTGCGCCAGGAGGGTCGCGGCATCGGCCTGCTCAACAAGATCCGCGCCTACCACCTGCAGGACGACGGGGCCGACACCGTCGAGGCCAACGAGCAACTCGGCTTCGGCGCCGACCTGCGCGACTATGGGGTGGGCGCGCAGATGCTGCGCGACCTCGGCGTGCGCCGGCTACGGCTGCTGACGAACAACCCCCGCAAGGTGGTGTCGCTGCAGGGGTACGGGATGGAGGTCGTGGAGCGCGTCCCGCTGCACGTCGGCGTGAACCCCTACAACGAGGTCTACCTGGCCACGAAACGCGCGAAGCTCGGGCACCTGGGTGAGTGACGCGAGGCGGTCGGGCCGGGTCGCGTCAGGCGATGCGACCCACTTCGTCCGGTTCGACCTCGTCGATGGCCCTCTCGAGCGCCTCGTCGTGCTCGAAGGCGAACGGGTCCATGTCGTCGTCATCGGCCAGCAGCGCCGCCGCAGCCAGCGTCGCAGCCACCGTCCAGGTCTGCCGCAAGCGCGAGCGACGGCCGATCAGGCCGCCGAACGGGCCATCGTAGTACTCCGGCCAGTCGTCGCCCGCGAGCCGCGTCGCGGCGCGCGCGACCACGTCGCGCGCCAGCTCGTGGCGCCCGGCGATGCGCGCGGCCGAGGCCAACGGCCACAGCAGCATGGGCCAGGTGCCGGCGTTGTGGTACGACCACGGCACGTTCTTCTGGTCCGAGCCCGTGAGCGTGTACCAGTCACGCTCCTCGAGCGGCGGGTAGGTGAGCTTGACGCCGGTGGCGTGCACCAGGTCGCGCCGGTGGTGCTCGACGAGCTCGAACAACGCCTGCGTGTGCGCGGGTGTCGCCAAGCCGCTCGAGACCGCCAGCAGGTTGCCGAGCGCGAAGAAGCGCACGTCGAGCCGGGCCGGTCCCAGGTTCCCGGCGAAGTAGCCGCCGCCCTCGGCCAACCACGCCATCGTCCACACCGGGATGGCGTCGGGGTGGAGGTTCCAGGGGTTCTGCTGGAGCACGCCGAACTCCTCCACCGGGTAACGCCGGATCGTCTCCACGCGAGCACGGTCCAACCAGTAGTCCTTGCGCAGGTGCCGGCCCAGGGCCGCCAGGCGTTCGAACACGCGCTGGCGCATCGGCGACGGTTCGAGCAGCTCCAGACCGGCCCGCAGCGCGGCGAAGAAGAGCACCTGCAGGTCGAGCGGATGCCCGTACACCCCCATGCGGCGGTCGATCATCGACGATCCGTCGGGCACGAGCAGCGATGGCAGCATCTCGAACTGCGGCCGTAGGTAGAACTCGAACACCCGCTCCACGGCTGCCGCGATCTCAGGCTCGCGCGCGAACTCGGCGTCGCCGCTGGCGCGCTGGTAGGCGCGCAGGATCAGCAGCCACCACAAGGCGGAGTCGACCGGCGCCACGCGCCCGATCGCGCGCTGACCGTAGTCGGCCACCACCTCACCAAGCCCCTCCTCGTCGGCCGCGCGCTGCACCGTGAAGCTGGCCGGCATGAGGCCCGCCGCCGGCGGGATGCTGCTGCTGGCCTGATCGGGCCGTAGGCGCGCGACGGTCAGCAGGAAGCTGCGTACCACCTCGGTCTCGCCGACGGCCAGGAAGGCCGCCGCGGACACGGCGAAGTCGCGCACGAAGCACTCGCGGTAGTTGAGCGCCGCCATGTCCGGATCGCAGGCCGCCATGGTGCCCACCACCTCGTCGCCAAGACGCATGCTGGCATTGCGCAGCACCGCCTCGGCCTGCGCCGCGAGCGGCTCGTCCAAGCACGGTGATCTCGACCAATGACCCATGCCGACGAGGCTACCGCGCCCGCTCCATCAGGCGCAGCGGGCAACCGACCCTCCTGCTCTAGCACCATGCGCCGCGCCCCTCAGGGTCGGCGCAGGTCGACGGGCGCGGGAAGCGTGCCGGCTCGCAGCGCGTCCCACCAGGCGCCGAAGGCCGCCCCCGCCTCGCTGTCCCAGAGGTCATCGCTGGCGAGCAGGCAGTGGCCCGTGGCGTGCCCCTCGAGCTGGCGAGGTATCGCGTCGGGCACCCAGCTGGAGAGGAAGGTGCTGACGCCGTCGATCGCAGCCAGCGCCTCGAGCCGCTCGAGCGCCAGCAGCGACCAGGCGTCGATCTCGGCGGCCGGGTCGTCTGGGTACCTGGACCGGTCCTCGCCCATCAGGTACCAGAACAGCGCCTGCACGGCGTCGCGGTCGGTGCTGGCGACGCCGATGGGCCCATCGAAGCGTTCGGCCACGGCCGTCACGAGCCGCTCCAGGTAGTCGAGGTCGTCGCCGATCGGCAGCAGCGCCGAGAGCCCGTTGTCGACGTACGCTCCCTCGACCCGCCAGCCCGGCAGGCCGCCGGGGCCCGCCAGGAACGGCACCTGCACCACGCCCAGCCCGGCCTCCAGCAGCAACGAACGCTGCCCGGTCGGGAAGAGCGCCTGCAGGCTGGGTGCCCACGCGAGCGCGCCGTAGGCGCCGGCGCTGCAGCCCACCACGGTGAGCTGCTCCGGCGCCAGGGCCTGCTCAGCCAACCACGCCAGCGCCGCGCGCACGTTGCTCGCGCCACGTTGCTCGATCGCGTGTCCGAGGTCGTCGCGGCCGGCGGCGTCGCCCCAGTGGACGTCGCCGCTGCAGTAGCTCACCACCACCTGGGTGGCGCCGGCGATCGCCGCGTCTGCCGGCGGCTGCGCCACGCCGGCGTCGGGCACGTCGGTCACCCTCGGATGGTACAGCCTCGTGCCGAGCTGGGAGAGGAGCAACCGCAGCGTGAGCGGCACCCTCAACCCGTCCCAGGTGGCGCCGCCGCCCTGGAACACCACGATCACCTCGCGCGTGTCGCCAGGCAGGACCTGCAGCTCGTACCCCGAGCCGTCGGCGCAGCGCGCCGGTGCGCTCAGCGGCACGCGGCTCCACTCGCCCGGTGGGAGATCGGCGAGCGCGGGCGGCCTGAAGGCATCGTCGTGCGCCGGTCTGCCGCAGGCCGCCAACGCGAGCACGGTCAGCAGCGCCAGCGCCGCCCCACCAGCGCGCATCGCGCCGCGCCTCATACCGAGCGCGGCGCGATGGGTTGGAGCAGCTCCTGCCGCAACCCCTCGTCGAGCGTGGGCCGCGCGCCCACGTGCTGGATCACCCACTCCGAGACCTGCACCGCGAAGCGCGCTGCTGCGGCAGCGTCCTGGCCACGCAACCAGCGCGACAAGAAGGCGCCGGCGAAGGCGTCGCCGGCACCGGTGGCGTCGATCAGCCGGTTGACCTGGGGCGGGATGGGCGTCGCCCGACCGCTCTCCTCGAGGATGTACGCGCCCTCGGCGTCGAGCTTGAGCGCGATCAGGCAACCGGGATAGAGCGCCGCGAGACCAGCGGCCATGGCCGCTGGCTCCCCCGCGCCGGCGAGCGTCGCCGCCTCGTCGACGTTCGGGAACAGCACCGTCGGGCCGAGCTCGCGCGTGATCTCCAGGAAGAACTCGACGCCCATCGCCTCGATCATCTGGAACGAGCCGGGATCGAGCGAGATCACCCCGCCCGCCGCTCGCACGAGCCGGGCCGCCTC
>PXAU01000259.1 GCA_003567075.1 Trueperaceae bacterium | reverse complement strand
TGTTGCGCAGCGTCGCCTTCGAGAGCGCGATGGCGTTCACCACGTTGCGCAGGTCGCCCGACATGAGGACCACGTCGGCTGCCTCGATGGCCACGTCGGTGCCCGTTCCGATGGCGATGCCGACGTCGGCTTGGGCCAGCGCCGGCGCGTCGTTGATGCCGTCACCGACGAACGCGACGCGCTGCCCGCCGGCCTGCAGCGCCTGCACTGCGGCGACCTTGCCGTCGGGCAGGACCTCGGCCAGCACCTCGTCGATGCCGAGCCGGGCGGCGATCGCGCGCGCCGTGCGGGTGTCGTCACCCGTGATCATGGCGACCTTGAGCCCGAGTCCGTGCAGCGCCTGGATCGCCGGCGGCGTCGAGGGCTTGATCGGGTCGGCGACGGCGACGACACCCAGCACGCGCGCGCCCGCGGCCACGTACATGGCCGTCTTGCCCTCCTGCGCGAGCTCGCCGGCCACCTCGCGCAGCGCAGCGGTGTCGATGCCGAGGCGCTGCATGAAGCGCTCGGCGCCCACGCTCACCACCTCGCCCTCGACCTCGGCGCGGACGCCAAAGCCAGGCACGGCTTCGAAGCCGCTGGCGGCGGGCGTGCGCAGCCCGCGGTCGTCAGCGGCGGCGACCAGGGCGCTCGCGACGGGGTGCTCGGAGTCGCGCTCGACGGCGGCGACCAGCGTCAGCACGTCGTTCTCGTCGGCGCCGTCGACGACGTGCAGGTCCGTGAGCTCGGGCGCGCCCTTGGTGAGGGTGCCGGTCTTGTCGAACGCCACCACGGCGGCGTTGCCGACGCCTTGCAGGGCGCTGCCGTTGCGGAACAGCACGCCGGTCTCGGCCGCCTTGCCGGTGCCGACCATGATCGAGGTTGGTGTGGCGAGGCCCATGGCGCAGGGGCAGGCGATGATCAGCACGGCCACGGTGTTCACCAGCGCCAGCGTCAGTGCCGGCTGTGGCCCGAACGCGACCCAGACGCCGAAGGGGATGGCGGCGAGCGCGAGCACGGTGGGCACGAAGTACAGCACCACCCGGTCGACCAGCGCCTGGATCGGCAGCTTGGCACCCTGCGCGGCCTCGACCATGGCGATGATCTGCGCCAGCACCGTTTCGGAGCCAACCTTGGTCGCGTCGAAGCGGAGCGCGCCGGTGGTGTTGATGGTGCCGCCCACCACCTGATCGCCGCTTCGCTTCGCGACCGGGATGGGCTCGCCGGTGATCATCGACTCGTCGACGTACGACTCCCCGCCCGTCACCACGCCATCGACGGGCAGCCGCTCGCCCGGGCGGACGAGCACCTCGTCACCACGTCGCACCTCGGCCACGTCGACCTCGAGCTCGTGGCCGTCGCGCACTACGCGGGCGGTGCGCGATTGGAGCGACATGAGCGCGCGGATGGCGTCGCCGGTGCGGCCGCGCGCGAGCGCTTCGAGGTAGCGTCCGAGCAACACCAGCGTGACGATGACGGCAGAAGCCTCGAAGTAGACGTGCCCCGTGCCGGCTGGGAGCACCCAGGGGACGAAGGTCGCCACCACCGAGTAGCCGTAGGCGGCGCTGGTGCCGATCATGACGAGCGAGTTCATGTCGGGCGCTCGCCGGCGCAGGGCAGGCCAGCCCTTCTGGTAGAAGCGCAGGCCGGGGCCGAACTGCACGCCGGTGGCGAGCACGAAGAAACCGAAGGCCAGCACTTCCATCGGCAGGATCCCGTGCAGCCAGGCGCCCACCGGGGCGATCATCATGGCGCCCATGTCGAGCACGAAGATGGGGATGGTCAGCGCTGCGGCGATGGCGACGCTGCGGCGCAGGTCGTGAATCTCGGCGTCCTTGCGTTCACGCTCGGCCGCCTCGCGGTCGCTGCTCTGGGCCGGTTCGAGCACGTCGTAGCCGGCCTCGCGGACGGTCCGCACCAGCGTGTCGAGAGGGGCGACGTCGGGGAGGTAGCGAAGGTGGGCGCGCTCGGTGGCGAGGTTGACGTCGGCCTCGAGCACGCCTGGGGCACTCCGCAGGGCGCGCTGCACCCGCGCCGAGCAGGCGGCGCAGGTCATGCCGGTGACGGACAGGTCGGTTGTTTCGACCACCGGCTCGTAACCTGCCGAACGAATCGCGGTGAGCAGGTCCGTCGGGTTGGCGCGGGCGGGATCGTAGCGCACGCTCGCCTGCTCGGTCGCGAGGTTGACGCTGGCCTCGGCGACGCCCTCGGCGCGGCCCAGGGTGCGCTCCACCCGCGCCGAGCAGGCGGCGCAGGTCATGCCGCGGACACCGACGCGCAGGGTTGCGTCGTCGCGGGGTGTGGTGGTGATGCTCTCGGCCATGCCCTTATCCTACCCCACTGGGGGTGGGGTCTTGATGTCGTACGAGGCGACGCAGGACGTCGCAGTCGGTCGCGGGTCGACGCTCATGCCCGGTACTTCAGCGCCTCCATCAACTCGTCGACGATGTGCTCGGTGTCGCCGCGCTGGGCGGCAGTGGCGACGTGGTCGCGCACGTGCGATCGCAGCACCGCCTCGCTCACCTTGCGCAGCCCGCCTTGGACGGCGCTCATCTGCTTGAGGACGTCGACGCAGTACACGTTCGGGTCGTCGAGCATGCGCAACACGCCCTCGACGTGACCACGAACGCTTCGAAGGCGGCGGGCGGCATCCTCCCGGACGCTCGGGTCGAGCCGCAGGCAGGCTTGGTGATCGGCCACGTGGTCGGCGAGGCGGGCCGCGTCGAGCTCTGCGGCGTTCGTCGCCTCGTCGCGGCCAGCGCCGGTGGGCTCCCGCGCCACGGCGCTCACGCTGCCGGCGAGGCGCTGTACCCCTCGTCGGCGATGGCCTTCAGCAGCGCATCGACGGGCGCCGAGCCGGCCACGGTCGCGCTCCCGGCCTCGAGGTCGACGCTGGCGCTCTCGACGCCGGGGACGGCCTCGAGGGCGCGCTTCACGGCGGCGGAGCAGTGGCTGCAGGTCATGCCTTGGACGTCGAGTCTGATCATCTGTCACTCCTCCGGGGCGCGGCCCCGCACGCCCTCGACACCAACCCCCCCACCGGGGGTGGGTATGGCTGCGAGTGTACCGCAATGCCGCGGGGCGCTCGTCGCTCTGCGCACTCCGTTGCGTGCGCGCTGCGCCGACCAGCGTCGCTCCTTGGTGCCGCACGAGAGCGCGACGAAGGCGGCCGGCCGCTCGACGCCCGGCCCCAAGCTCACTCCTCTGCGACGTACACGGCGAACTCGATCAGGCCCGTGTTCCCGCCGGTCGACGCCAGCACCCGCACGGTGAAGCGCTGCGCGGTTCCCCGGGCATCGAAGGTGAACGGTTCGTCCGCCGACGGCAACTCGAAGGGCCCGAAGACCTCGCCGGTGTCCGTCTCCACCTCGAAGCGCCGGATCTCCGCGCTCGAGCCCATCGAGCGCGACCACACGCCGAAGCCCACGAACGTGGCCGGCTCGGCGAGCTCGATGCTGAGGTACGCGTCGTCACCGTCACCGCGCGTCGACCACTCGGTGCTCGATGTGCCGTCGACGGCGTGCTCCGGCGCGAACGCCGCACCAAACGCGCTGCTCGCGTCGAGCACGCGAGCGCCAGCGTCGATGGTCGCGACGTTGCGCCACGCGCGCGCCTCGTCCTCGGCCGGGAGCGTGCGGAACGCGTAGACATCGCTGGCGTAGAAGGAGCCGTCCGGCGCCGAGCCCTGCATGCGGAACAGGTACTCGGTATCAGGTTCGAGGCCGCGCAACACCACTCGGTGGTCGCGGTGTGCAGCGCCCCCCATGTCCTGGTCCAACGCCAGACTCCCGAACCCGAGATCCGTGCCGAACACGACCACGCAGGCCAGATCGACGTCCGTCGTCACCAGCAGGGTCGCGCTTGTCGCGCCGAGCGAATGCATCTCGATCGGCTCGGCCACCAGCGGTTCGAGTGGTTGAGCGACGAGGCCGCTCGCCGCCGCCGTGGCGAGTGTCAGTGCGAGTGCCAGTGCGAGCGCGAGAGCGAGCGACGCGCCCATGCGAGTGAGAGTGGTTGGCATGCGGTCACGGTAGCGACAGCCACCAGGTCGCGCCGTCGTCGCGAATGCGTTCGGCGTTCCTGGCTCGTGCTCGCCGGCCACCGCCGCCGCGGCTGCGAGCCAACCCAGCTCACGCCCGCCGGAACACCACCGCCGCGTTCTGGCCGCCGAAGGCGAAGTTGACCGACAGCGCCACGTCGACCTGCTGCGCGCGCGCTTCGTTCGGGATGAAATCGAGGTCGAGCTCAGGATCGGGATCGTCGTAATTGCGCGTCGGCGGCAGCATGCCCGAGGCGAGCGCCTGCACCGTGGCGATGCCCTCGATCGCCCCCGCCGCGCCCAGCGTGTGACCGGTCATGGACTTCGTCGACGACACCGGCGGAACCGCCGCGCGATCGCCCCACACCGCCTTGAAGGCGAGCGTCTCGTTGAGGTCGTTGGCCGGGGTGCTGGTGCCGTGCGCGTTGACGTAGCCGATGTCCGCAGGTGCCAAGCCGGCGTCGCGCAGCGCCCAGCGGATGCAGCGTACTGCGCCGGCGCCGCCCGGGGCGGGGGCCGTGATGTGGTGGGCGTCGGCGCTGGTGGCGCCGCCGATCACCTCGGCGTAGATCCGGGCCCCGCGCGCCAGCGCGCGCTCGCGCTCCTCGAGCAGCAGGATGCCCGCGCCCTCGCCGGCCACGAAGCCGTCACGGCTGGCGGTGAACGGCCGACTCGCCCGATCGGGCTCGTCGTTGCGCGTGGACAGTGCCTTCATGACGGCGAAGCCGCCGATCCCCATGGGCGTCACGCACGCCTCCGCCCCGCCGGTGAGCACGAGTTCCGCCTCGCCGCGCTGGATGGTGCGGTAGGCGTCGATGATGGCGCCCGAACCGGTGGCGCAAGCGGTTACGACGGTGTTGGAGGGACCAGTCATCCCGTAGCGCATCGCCACGTGGCCCGAGGCCATGTTGGCGATCAACTGCGGGATGAAGAACGGGCTCATGCGCATGGCTCCGCGCTGCCAGCGCACCTGCGAGGTCGACTCCCAGGTCCACAGGCCGCCGATGCCGCTCCCGATCGAGGTGCCGGCGTGCTCGCCCGCAACGTCGCCGGGTTCCAACCCGGCGTCGCCCAGCGCCAGCTCAGCGCCGATCAACGCAAGCTGCACGAACCGGTCGAGGCGCCGGGCCTCCTTGCGGCCCAGGTGCGCATCCACGTCGACATCGACCTCGCCGGCGATGCGGACGCTGAGGTCCGACGCGTCGAAGTGCGTGATCGCTCGGATGCCGTTGACGGCGCGATGCTGTGCCGCAAGGAAGGCGTCGGCGCCCACCCCGATAGGGGTCACGGGACCGACGCCGGTTACGACGACTCGTTTCATCCGGCCTCCCGGTCGCACGGGCCAGCGGCGACCCGAGCGCGGTGCGCGCGCGCTACTGCTGCGAGGCGATGAACTTGACGGCGTCGCCGACGGTGCTGATCTGCTCGGCTTCCTCGTCGGTGATCTCGATGCCGAACTCGTCCTCGAGCCCCATGATCAGCTCGACCACGTCGAGCGAATCGGCGCCCAGGTCGTCGACGAACGAGGCTGTCTCGACGACGTCCCCGGGGTCGGCGTCGAGCTTCTCCGCGACGACCTCGCGAATCTTCTCCAGGATGGCGGCTTCGTCCATGAGGGGGACCTCCTCCAAGGTGTGGGCATCGTGCTGGCGCGTGATCGTCCGCGAGTCTAGCACGCGCCCGGCGTGCCAGCGCACGCGTGACGCTGCGCCGGTAGCCACGCTGGGCGTGGAACCCCTCCGGCGTGCTCGCCTCACGGAGCATGGCACGTCCGCACGTCCCTGGCAAGGTCTCGCCGGCCCCCGCGCACCACCTGCGCCTTGGTGCTCGGCAGGCGTTGCCGATGCCGCCGCGCTGGCGCCGCTCCTAGCGCCGCGAGCGCGGCTCCTGCGTCGAAGGCCGGCCGTCCTTCGGTGAGCCGGCCGGCGCACGGACGCCGTATACCCTGGAGCATGGACGCAACCGGAACGCCGCGCACGATCCGTGCGCCGCGGGGAGCGCGGCGCACGGCCAAGGGCTGGATCCAGGAAGCCGCCAAGCGGATGCTCATGAACAACCTCGACCCCGAGGTGGCCGAGCATCCGGAACAGTTGATCGTCTACGGTGGTCGCGGCAAGGCGGCCCGCGACTGGGCCGCCTTCGACGCCATCGTCGCGACGCTGGAGCGACTCGAGGACGACGAGACGCTGCTCGTGCAGTCGGGCAAGCCGGTCGCCGTCGTGCGCACCCACGCGCTAGCGCCGCGCGTGATCATCGCTAACAGCAACCTGGTGCCCAAGTGGGCGGACTGGGACCACTTCGACGAGCTCGATCGCGCCGGGCTCATGATGTACGGACAGATGACCGCCGGTTCGTGGATCTACATCGGCACCCAGGGCATCCTGCAGGGCACGTACGAGACCTTCGCCGCCGCCGCTCAGAAGCACTTCGGCGGCAGCCTCGCCGGCACCATCACCGTCACCGCAGGCCTGGGCGGCATGGGTGGGGCGCAGCCGCTGGCGATCGCGCTGGCCGGCGGCGTGTCGATCTGCGTCGAGGTCGACCCGACCCGCATCCAGCGGCGGCTCGACACGCGTTACCTCGACGAGGTCGCCCACGACCTCGGCGACGCGCTGACGCTGGCCGAGCAGGCCAAGCGCGAGCGCCAGGCGCGCTCGATCGGCCTGCTCGGCAACGCTGCCGAGGTGCTGCCGGCGATGGTGGCGCGCGGCTTCACGCCGGAACTGATCACCGACCAGACGAGCGCCCACGACCCGCGCTACGGCTACATCCCACCGATGCGCGCCGACGAGGACGCAGGCGAACTGCGCGACCGCGACCCCGAGGGCTACCTGGCGCGCGTCCGCAGCGGCATGGCCGCGCACGTGCGCGCCATCCTGGCGATGCAGCGCGCCGGCGCCATCGCCTTCGACTACGGCAACAACCTGCGCGCCGAGGCCAAGGTCTCGGGCGTCGAGGAGGCCTTCGACTACCCAGGCTTCGTGCCGGCCTTCATCCGCGAGTCGTTCTGCGAGGGCCGAGGGCCCTTCCGCTGGGTGGCGTTGTCCGGTGATCCGGCCGACATCGCGGCCACGGATCGCGCGCTGCAGGCGCTCTTCCCCGACGACGCCCGGCTGCAGCAGTGGTTGCGCTACGCGGGTGAGCGCGTCGCCTTCCAGGGGTTGCCGGCGCGCATCTGCTGGCTCGGGTACCGCGAGCGCGACCGCGCCGGGTTGCGCTTCAACCAGATGGTGCGCAGCGGCGAGGTGTCGGCGCCGATCGTGATCGGCCGCGACCACCTCGACGCCGGATCGGTGGCGAGCCCGTACCGCGAGACCGAGGCGATGCGCGACGGCTCCGACGCCGTTTCCGACTGGCCGCTGCTCAACTTCGCCGTGGGCGCCGCCTCCGGCGCCGCCTGGGTCAGCTTCCATCACGGCGGCGGCGTCGGCATGGGCTACAGCCAGCACGCCGGCCTGGTGGCCGTGGCCGACGGCAGCGACGAAGCCGAACGACGGCTCTCGTTGTGCCTCGTCAACGACCCGGCCCTCGGCGTCGCGCGCCACGCCGACGCCGG
>PXAU01000152.1 GCA_003567075.1 Trueperaceae bacterium | reverse complement strand
CGAGGCCTTCGCCAGCGTGCGATTGGACCGGTTGGTCGAGCAGGACGCCAACGGCGCTCACTCCGGGCTCGTGGGGGCCGTGGCGCCCAGCGCGCACGAGGCTTGACGCCAGCGCGACCTCGTCACACGGTCGGTGCCGCTCGGCGGGCCTCAGGTTGCGCGCGTCAGGCGAACGAGGCGACGGCCGCCGCGGCGTCGTCGTAGCGCTGCACGATGGCGTCGAAGCCAGCCAACTCGAAGACCTTCGCCACTCCGGGCGTCACAGCCGCAAGCCGAAGGTCGCCACCGGCGCCGCGGGCCCCTTTCACGGCCGCGAGCAACACCCGCAAGGCGGCCGAGCTCGCGTAGGACACCGCACCGAGATCGACCACGATGCGGGGTCGTCCCGCGTCCAGCTGCGCTTGAAGCTCGTCGGCCAACCGAACGGCCGTAACGGCGTCGACGCTGCCGGCAACCTCGAGGACGACGGTCGAGCCGTCGGTTCTGGTGCTCACGTCGAACGTTCGCATTCTCTACCCCTCACATTCCACGGTGCTCACGCCGCTGCCACACGCTTGCGGAGCGTAAGACGGTTCCGCTCGCCGAGGCGCTCGTACGCGAGCTCGTCGCTCATGTTCTTGATGAGATGCCAGCCGACGCCACCCTCGGGCCGCTGCTGCCAGTCACCACCAAGCTCGGCCGGCGGCGCGTCGTCGGGGCCGAAGGGCACACCGTCGTCTTCGAGGTGCACCGTCGCGATGCCGTCAGCGAAGCTCAACTCCAGCGTGAGGTCACCAGGCTCGCGCTCTGGATAGGCATGCAAGACGACGTTCGTGCACGCCTCCTCGGCGAGGAGCCGAAGGTCGCTGCGAGCCTCGGCGGGGAGGTCGTGCCGGTCGCCGAGCACGTCGATCAACGTCAAGAACAGGGCGAGGTTGGCGGGCGTGGCGGGCTTCGTGATGCGCAGCGGGTTGGCCATGGTCTCCCTTCAAGCGAGGCCAAGCAGGCGCTCGGCAATGGCAAGGATGTCGTCGGGGTCGAACGGCTTGGTGAGGTACATGTCGGCACCGACGGCTTCGCCGTGTTCCCGGTCGATCTCCTGACCCTTGGCCGTGAGCAGCACGATCGACACGCCGGCTAGGTCCGGATCGGCCTTGACCGCGGCACACACATCGAAGCCGTTGCGACGCGGCATCATGACGTCGAGGAAGACGACGTTCGGACGATGGCAACGAATCGCCGTGAGCGCCTCCTCACCATCCGCTGCGCTCAGTACACGCACCCCCTCGTCCTCGAGGTCTTCGAGGCTCTGCTCGAGCAAGAGTCGGATGTGCGGCTCGTCATCGACGATCAGGAGCGTTCCCGGCATGCGTCCCCCCGGTCGGTGTGGTCCTGCGTCACGCTCCCGTCCGGCCGACCCCGGTCGAGCTGCCGGCACAGTCTACACACTCGCGCGCATCGTGCGCGCGTGAGGTCGTTCACGAGCCTGACGCCGCATCGGCCGGGCTCGCCTGTGCTACGGGCTGATACCGAGCGACGAGGATGGTGGCGTCGTCGAATGCCTCGGCGGCGCCAATGAAGCCCTCGAGATCGGCGCGCAGTCCGGCCAGGACGTCGGTGGCGCTTGCGCCAGCGCCAACCAAGGTTGCCGCCAAACGCTCGAACCGGTCCTCGCCGTACTCGCCTCCATCGCACGAGCGCGCCTCGATCACCCCATCGGTGTAGAGCACGAGCGCGTCACCAGGCGCCAGCTGCACCGAGGACTCGTCGTATCGGGCCTCGCTGTCCCAACCGACGAGGATCCCGGTCCGGGCCAACCGGTTCACGGCACCGTCGGGCCGCACGACCAGGGCCGGGTTGTGTCCGCCGTTGGCATAGCGAACGTGCCCGTCGGCATGCAGTTGGGCAAGCATCAGCGTGACGAACATGCCGTCGCTGGCGTCAGCGGAGAGCAGTGCGTTGGCGCGCTCGAGGACGTCGCCTGGTCCGCGGCCGTCACCAGCGCTGGCGCGAAGGACGCTGCGCGTGAGCGCCATGAAGAGGGCCGCCGGCATGCCCTTGTCCGCCACGTCGCCGACCGTCACCGCGATGTGGTCGGGCTGTCGAACGGCGTCGTAGAAGTCCCCTGCCACCTCCCTTGCAGCGCTCCACCATGCTGCTACCTCCCAGCCGCGCTCGCTCGGCAGATCTGTGGGCATGAGTCTCGCCTGCACCTCGTGCGCCAGCTGCAACTCGCGAGTCAAGCGCGCCTGCTCGAGCGCTCGTTGGTGCATGCGCGCGTTGTCGAGGTACGTGGCTGCTTGCGTCGCCAGTGCCGCCATGAGCTTGGCATCTCCGGCACTGAACGGATGGTCGCTCGCACGCCGTAGCAGGAGCAACCCACCCAGCGTCTTCTCACCGGCGCGGAGCGGCGCCCACAGCTGTGCGCGGTGCGGCGCGCTCGGATCTGCCTCCGCGCCCGCGTGCATGATCACCGGTTGGTCCGAGGGCGCCCTGCACCGCACGTGCTCGACCGCGGCCAACGTGCGTGCATCGTCACCGTGCAGACCGTGCGCCGCAGCGATGCGCCCCTCATCGCCGTCGTCGAGCAGCACCAGCGCCACGTCGGCCGGGACGACTCGGAGCGCCTCGTCCAGCACGCGCTGCGGTAGGTGCGCCTCGTCGAAGCCGCCTGCCAGCATGTCGCTCAGCCGGTAGGCGAGGTTGACCTCTCGGTAGCGCTCGAGCGTCTCGCTCGCGAGCTCGCGGCGCACCGAGGCCGCCGTCAGCGCCTGCTGAAGCACGCCGTGCACGGCCTCGCCGAAGCGCCGTACGTCACCGTGCGACGATACTTCGGCGCCTGTCGCACACCGCACCTCGAGGCTTCCGACGACAGCGTCCCCCACGTGCAAGGTGCCGCGCCAACCGGGCGGTTCGGCCATCGCTCGACAACCGTCGGCGCCCGCATCGCGCTCGCTGGTGGTTGCGCCGGACTCGAGCACCACCGCACCGAACGCGTCCAGCACGTGGACTCGGGCGCCGGGCCGGAGCGCAAGGAGGGGCAGCAACAGGGTCTTGGTCTGCCGACGCGGCAGCAGCCGCTGCAGTGGTGGTAGATCGGGGCGCATCACGAGCGCACCAGGATCGTCGCATCACGCAGGCGTGGGTGGCGGCGCGCGAGGGCGAGCCCGTCATCGCGCGCCGCCGCGGCGCGGCTGAGCACCAGCAGCACCGGGACTGGCTCCAACTCCGCCGCGACGGACACGGAGGACACGCGCGACACGACGGCGCGAGCGCTGCGGAGCGCCGCTTCCGCGCGTAGCGTCAGGCTGTGCTCCGCGGCGACGTCGTCCGCGTCGTCGACGAAGGCGATCCGAGCGCCGGTCAGGGCCTCGCCATCCGCTTCCGATGGCGGCAGCAGCGCTGCCACCTCCTTCACCAACCCACCGGCGTCGCTCGGCGCACTCAGGTAGCGCTCGACGCTGAGCCGACGACCACGTTCCCCCTCGTCGGCGGGGCTCAGCGCCACGATCAGCATGCCGCGGACGTCGGGATCGTCCGCCAACGCAGCGGCGATATCGAAGCCGCTCAGGTGCGACATCGCCACGCCGAGGAAGACCAGGTCTGGACGGTCATCGTCGATCGCGCGCACGGCCGCCGCAGCGTCGGCCGCCTCCGACACCGTGTGGCCAGACGCCTCCAGCGTCTCGCGCAGAAGCCCCCTCGCATGGGCATCGTCCTCCACTACCAGCACGCGCACGGGCGCATTCGGCGCAACGGGCACGGTAGGCGCCAGCTCGTCAGGGCCGCCATCGGACGGTGTCGGACGCGCAAGCACCGCTTTGACCTGGCGCGCAACCTGGATCGCCGCTCCGAGCGCGCCCGGCGAGGTGCCCGCGGCCACGTCGACGTCGTCATCGATGCTCGCGTTGGGCATCGTGCCGCCCTGTTCGGGCGCGAGCCAGGGCGCGGGTGGCAGCGCGACGGTGAAGGTCGAGCCTTGACCCAACACGCTCTCCAGCCACAGGCGGCCACCGTGGTGGGCGACGATCTGGCGGCAGATCGGCAGGCCGAGTCCCGTCCCCTGCGGCTTCTCGGTAAGCGTGTCACCTGCTTGCCGGAACTGCTCGAAGACCGCTTCGTGATCCTCCGGGGCGATGCCGACGCCCGTATCGCGCACGCTCACGAGCACCTCCCCGGCATCGAGGAAGAGCCGGACGACGACCTCCCCCTCGGCCGTGAACTTGACCGCGTTCGAGAGGAGGTTGATCAGCACCTGCACCAAGCGGTCGCGGTCACCGATCACGTCGGGCACACCGGCGTCGAGGTGCGATCGCACGCGCACGCCAGGCTTGGCATCGAGGAGGCCGCTGGTGGCCTCGAGCGCTTGCTCCACCACGTCACGTGGCGCCAGTTGCTCCATGTGCCACTCAACCTTGCCCGCCTCGATCTTGGCGAGGTCGAGGACGGCGTTGATCAAGCTGGTGAGTCGACGGCTCTCGCGACTGATGATCCCGGCGTTGCCATGCACCTGGGCCAGGGCGCGCTGCACCCTGGCGTCGTCGATGCCAACGAGATGCGGTGCCAGAACCTCGTCCACGCGGCGCTCGATGAGCCGGGCGAAACCCAGGATCGACGTGAGCGGCGTCCGGAGCTCGTGCGACACGTTGGCCAGGAACACGCTCTTGGAGGCATTGGCGGCCTCCGCTGCCTCCTTGGCCGTGCGCAGCTCCTCCTGGTGCCGGGCGCGCTCCTCGATGTCGCGCACCACCCCCCGGAAGCCGGCCGGCGCCCCGGCCGCGTCGCGCACGAGGCTCACGCTCATCTCGGCCCGCGCGGTGGTGTCGAGTCGGCGGTTGCGATACCGCACCTCGAACCCCAGCATCGACCTGCCGCTTCGCGCCACCTCGCCAAACACCTCGACCACCCGCCGCACCTCGTCTGGATGAACGAGGTGCCTGAACGACCGTCCAAGCACCTGCTCCGCCGTGACGCCAAGGTTCCGGAGCAACGACGGGTTGACGAGCGTGCAGCGCCCCTGCAAGTCGGTCTCGAAGTAGGCCTCCTCCATCTGCTCGAGGATGCTCCGGTACTTCTCCTCGGAGCGCCGCAGCTGCGACTCGGCAGCACGGCGATCAGCCACTTCTGCCTGCGCAGTGGCGAGCAACTTGGCTGCGTCGATCGCGATCGCGGCACTGGTCGCGAAACGGTGCAGCACCTCCAGACTGGCGCTCACCGGGTGGCTCTCGGCCGGCGTGTCGGCCGCCAGCACACCAACGACCGCACCGCGGGCCACGAGCGGCACCACGGCGACGGCCCGGCTACGCACGAGGGGATGGTCCTTGTACGGTGGCCGGGCTCGCAAGGATGGCGCGATCGCCTCGTGCGCTTCGATCACCGTCGCTCGACCGTGCTGATACGCCTCCTGCAGCAGGGGCACCGACCCATCGAGGGGCACCCAGAGGCGCTCGGTCGCCTCGTCGAACCCAACCCAGGCGCTGGCTTCGAGTCCGCGATCGCTCTCGTCCGGCAACCAGATGGCCGCGCGCCGCAGGCCAACGACGCGTGGAATCGCCTGAAGCACCAGGGCCATGCGTTCCTCGACGCCGCTGGCCTCCTGCATCGCGTTGCCGATGCGTGCCAACTGCTCCGACTCACGCCGCCGCGCTTCTAGCTCGTCGATGAGGCGCACGTTCAGGACCGCCAGCGCGGCGAGCTCCGCGAAACGCGCCAACTGGGCTTCGTCGGTGGGCTGGAAGGGTCTTCGGTCCTCACGGGCACGAGCCACCACCATCACCCCGAGCACGCCCTCGCGGCTCGTCAAGGGGGCAGCGACGGCCGCGCGCACCCAGTCCAGCTCGACGCCCCGCAGCCGCCCCTCCCAACGGGCATAGTCGTCGACCCGGAGCGGTGCTCGCCCGACCCAGGCACGGCCCGTCAAGCCCTCACCAGGCCGAACAGCCGTCCCCACGACGTCGACGAAGCGACCCCGGGCCCGCTCCCTTCGGCTCATCCCGGCGTGTGCGTCGATCAGATCGAGGAAGCCGTGTGGCGCCTCCATGACCTCACAGGCGTGGCGTACGACGGCTTCGAGGAGCTGCGCGAGCGGCGCGCGACGCATGAGCCCCTCGGTCACCTCCTGGAGGGCCAGCACGTACGCCTCTTGGTGCATGAGCGCCGTCTCGGCCAACGCCAACGTGCGCTCCGCCTGGACCTGGCGCTCGATGTCGTGCAAGCGCACGAGCCGCCCCGTCGCGCGGCCGCGGCGGTCGGTCAGCAGCGTGACCTGGACGTCGAAGGTACCCTGCACGCCCGGGCGCAGCACCGCCGCCTCGAAGCGGACTGGTCCTGGCTCGCTCAGGGCCTCGTCCAGCGCTGGCACGTCGTGCAGCAGCTCGGAGAGCGGCCGGCCGAATGCGGCGTCGGCGTCAGGCAGTCCGAGGAGCTGCGCGGCTGCGGGGTTCGCTTGGAGTGTGCGACCGAACTCGTCGGTGACGATCACCGCATCCGCCAGGTGGCGCACCACTTCCTCCTGCGCTACCGGCACGATGTCGAGCAGCCGATGCGAGAAGAGGCTCCGCGCGAAGGCGAAGGCCGAGAGCGCGAAGGCCAGCGGCGTCACGTCTGCGCCGCCGGCATCGACGCCTCCTACGACCACCGCGATGTTCGCTGCCCAGGGGATGAGCACGGCCAGCAACACCCAACCGACCTGGGCTCGATAGGTTCGGGGCGTGCGAAGGAAGCCCCGCACGAGGTAGAAGGACCCCAACCCCAGCAGCGCGTACGAGTAACTGGTGTGGATCCAGAACCACCCGCCGGCCGGCAGATCCGCTATCGGCGCAGGCGGCGCACCCGCACCGCTGACCCACATCAGGCCGTGGAGCGGGTTGGTCCAGGCGAGCGCGACGGTGATGCTCGGGACGACCAGCAGCAGTGCCACCGCGTAGCGGTTCAGCCAACGCGATCCACGGCTGTAGTCGTGCGCGAACACGAGATACGCAACCGGCAGCCCGGCGACGCCCACGTACCGGAGCTGCCGCCAGGTGAGGGCCAGCTGGGGATCGGTCTCGATCGCCTGGAGCGCCTCGAGCAGCGCCCAGATGCCGCCACTCAGCATCAGGAAGGTGAGGCTGCGCGCACCGCGAGTCACGTGCCGGCGCCGCCACGCGACACTGGCGAGGAACGCCAGCGTGAAGCCTGTGATGACCAACGCCAGCCCGACGGGCGACGACGACGACCACGTCATTGTGCCTCCAGCACCCACGCGGTCGCCCGCCTACTCCCCCGCGGTCGGCCGTCGGTGACGGCGACCATACTATCGGGGACGACGGGGCAGTGCGCGACAGCGCGCCCACGCGCGGCAGCCGGGCGTCGGTAGACGGCCCGTCTGCTGCCGAGACACCGGCACAGGCAGACCGAACAGACTGCTCAGAACGGGAAGACGAGCGGCACCAGCAGCAAGGTGGCGATCAGCACCAGGACCTGCAGCGCCACACCAACGCGCAGGAAGTCGCCGAAGCGGTACTGCCCGGGCCCGAGCACCAGCAGGTTGACGGGCGAGGCGACGGGCGTCGCGAAGGCCGTCGAGGCCGCCAACGCCACCGTCATCAGGAAGGGAT
>PXAU01000127.1 GCA_003567075.1 Trueperaceae bacterium | reverse complement strand
CTCGTGCACGACGCCGTGTCCTACCTGACCCGTGAGGCAGACCTGCGCGCCGCCATGGCGACCGCCTTCGCGCACTGTCGGCCCGGTGGGGTGGCCCTGTTCACGCCCGATCACCTGCGCGAGACCTTCCGCCCCTCCACCTCGCACGGCGGTCATGACGGCGACGGTCGGGCCCTGCGCTACCTCGAGTGGTGCTATGACCCCGAACCCAGCGACACGGTCGTCACCGTCGACATGGCCTACCTGTTGCGCCAGGGCGACCACGTCGAGGCGGTGCATGACCGGCACCTGAACGGGCTCTTCGAACGCAGCACCTGGCTGGCGCTCCTGCGCGAGACGGGCTTCGACGCGCACGTGGTGCCCTATGCGCTCTCGAGCATGGAGGACCCACTCGAGGCATTCCTGGGTCGACGCACCACCTGACGCACAGCTTGAGGGCGACGCACCGAGTGCAAAATCGGACCGCCAGGGCGCTGAAACGTCCGTAGGATGCGGGCATACAACCCTTGCCACCGATCACGCAGCCTGGTGGCTGTGGAAAGGAGGAGGTATGTATAGACGCCTTGCGCTGGCACTCGCACTGGTCGGCAGCGTGGTGGTCGTGGCCGCGTGCGCGACCGCCGATGACACGACCGTTCCCGACCCGCAGGTCAGGGAGGGCCTGCTCCTGGGTCCGAGCGACGACCCGGCCCTCGATCACACGCTCGACCTCTACGTCCCGCGTGAGCTCGACCCGGACGAGGTGAGCGAGGACCCCGAGATCGAGGACCGGGAGGTGCTGCGCACCGAGATCGAGGTCCTCTTCGTCGAGGACGTGACGGTGGGTCAGGTGAACACCCTCTTGACCGACGTCGACGGCGCGATCGTCGGCATGACGCTGGGCGTGCCCGCCTACGTGGTCCGCATCCCCGACCCCGGCGACCTGGCGTCGCTGCGCGACCTGATCGACGACCTGGAGGCGCGCGACGAGGTCGTGCTGGTGCTCGAGGCGGTCCTCGTGCGGATCGAGCCGATCCTCGACGCCCAGCCGAGCCTCGCACCGCAGGCGCTACCACCGGGCCTGGGGCTCGACCGCGTCGATCGTGTCGACCACCACCTGGCGGCGCGCGGCCACGCGGCCTGGAACGCCCGGCAGGCGCTCCCCAGCCTGCAGGCGCGTCCCTGGTTCCTCATCGCCGACCTCTTCGGCGACGGGCCGCCGAACGCTGACCTGGACGCAGGGCTCGTGAGCGACGACTTCGCCGACGTGTGGGACAGCAGCCGTCACGGCTACCACGTCCTCGGCATCGCCAGCGCCTACTACGGCGCGAGCGGCGACGTAGCCGCGCGAAACTGGATGACCGGCATGTTCCCGAGCTCGCTAAGGGTGCGCGCCGCGGACCTCTTCGACAACGCCGTCGGCGTCACCTGGGCCGACCTGCCGGTGCTGATGATCACCCGCATGCGCGCGATGCTCGACGAAGACCCCGACGCCCGCATCGTGATCAACACCAGCCTCAACTCGCGCTCGCTCAGCGCTGCTGAGCGCGAGCGACGCGCCTTCCTGTGGGCCGTGCGGGTACGCGCCGCAGGGCTCGAGAACCGCACGGTGCACCTGACGTCAGCGGGCAACGTGAGCAGCGGCGCCACCTGGCCAGCCGAGGAGAACAGCATCTTCAGCAAGGCCGCCTTGAGCAGCACGTCGATCCGCATCGGCACCATCACCATCTCCCAACCCCAACTGACCAACACGCTGGTAGTCGAGAACAGGGTCAACACGGCGAGCGGCACGCAGCGACCCGAGCCGGGCTGCCTGTCGAGTGGCACCCAGCTCGGCGGCACCATCTCGGCCATGGGCACGGGCGTCTGGTCGTTCACCGGACCCGACACCGGCGTCGCCGCCCTCTCCGGGACCTCGATGGCGACGCCGCAGGTGGCCGGCCTGGCGGCCTACGTCTGGTCGCTCGCCCCCAACCTCGACGCCCAAGCCGTGATCGACGTGCTGCTCGACACGGCCCGCGACATGAACGTCGATGCAACGCCCGGCTTCTTCTGCCACCCCGACACCGGCACCCGCGTCATCGACGCCCTCGACGCGATCCTGGCCGCCGGCGGCGCCGACGTTCGCCGCGCCATCCTCGACGTGACCGCCAGCGGCGCCTTCACGGAACACGACCTGGCCCGCTTCCTCCAGGAGTTCGACGCCCGGGACGGCGCGCTCGACTACTCGCGCTATGACCTCAACGGCTCGGGGCACACCGGTGGGCCGAGCACCGAGCGCTTCGACCTCGACATGTCGGGCAGCTACGGCACCGTCGAGCTGGCGGCCAGTGGCGTCACCCTGACGTTCGACGAGACCGCCGTCACCGACCTCGACGTGCTCTGCTACTACGCCTTCGACGATCTCTACGCCGGCGACGAGGCGCTGCGCTTCGAGCTGCTCGCCTGGCGCTGCGGCATCCTGCCCACCTTCTTCTTCCCGCCCGGCGGCTTCGTCATCCGCACGTTCGACCCTGGCAGCCTCGAGATCGGCGAAGACCGCTACGACACCCTGCCGCGCGTGGAGCTGTGGAGCCCTGCGCCCTTGAGCGAGGTGCTGGACTACTACCTCGAAGTCGAGGGCCTCGACGATTGGCGCTACGTCGAAAGCAGGACGACAGAGACCCCACTGCACTACCTCCTCGAGCGGGAGCTCGAATCCGGTTTCGTGGGCCTGCTGGAGGAATGGTCGCTGATCACGCCATCGGTCCTGATCCGCAACGCGCTGCCGGACGACGGCCTGCCCGAAGAGGCGCTCACGTTCGTGCGCGTCGCGTACGACGAGCTTTCACTGCGCTGAGCGGCGCGCCGGCGGGGCCTCATCCGACCCCGCCGGCCGCCGCGTCACCAACCCAAGACGTGCGCGAACAGGAGCGGCGCGACGATCGTCGCGTCGCTCTCGATCACGAACGACGGCGTGGCCGGTGCGAGCTTGCCCCAGGTGATCTTCTCGCTCGCCGGCGCACCGGAGTAGCCGCCGTAGCTCGTGGGCGCATCCGAGATCTGGCAGAAGTAGCCCCAGCGCGGCAGGTCTGGACGCCCCAGCAGCTCGCGCACGGTAGGCGCCACGCTGATGGCGAAGTCGCCGGCGATCCCGCCACCGATCTGCAGGAAGCCGAGCGAGCCGACGCGTACCTCGTCGCCGTCCGCCGCGACGCCGTCGGCTGCGACGCCGTCAGGTGCGGGGAGCGTGATCTCGCGCGCCTCCCGCTCGTACCAGCGGCTCAGCTCGGTCATGTACTCGACGCCACCTCGGATCACGCTCGCTGACACGTCGCCCTTGGCAACCTGCGCGGCGAAGACGATACCCAGGGTGGAGTCCTCCCAGCCGGGCACCACCATTGGCAGGTCGGCCTCCGCGGCGGCCACCAGCCAGGCGTCGCGCGGATCGACCTGGTAGTGCTCGGCGAGCAGGCCGGAGCGCAGCATGCGGTACAGGTACTCGTGCGGGAAGCGCCCTTCGGCGTCGGCGTCGCCGTCGACCGCGCGCCACTCCTCGACCAGCGCGGCGGCCACCAGGTCGAAGACCTTCTCCGGGATCAGGATGTCGGTCACGCGGTTGAGGCCTTGCTCGTAGAAGGCCTGCTCCTGCTGCCGCGACAGCTCGCGCCAGTGCGGCACGGGGCGGTAGGTGTCGCGCCCCACCAGGCCGAAGACGTCCTCCTCGAGGTTCGCGCCCGTGCAGGAGATCGCGTGCACGTAGCCGCGCCGGATCATCTCCGCCAGCGAGATGCCGAGCTGCGCCGTGCTCATGGCGCCGGCCAGGCTCACCAGCACCTTGCCGCCGGCCCGCACGTGGGTCGCGTACGCCTCGGCGGCGGCGACCAGCGTGCCGGCGTTGAAGTGTCGGTAGTGTCGGCGCATGAAGCTCGTGACGGTCATAGGGGCAGTGTACCGGCGCGGCTACATCCGCTCGGGCGCTTCGATGCCCAGCAGGACCAGCGCCTGCGCGAGCGCGTCACGCACGCCGGCCACCAGCGCCGCGCGCGCCTCGCGCCGGCCCGGCTCGGCCCGCAGCACGCTGGTGTCGGGCCGTCCGCTGGCGTCGCGGTGGTTGTAGTAGGCGTTCCAGGCGGTGGCGAGGTCGAGCGCGTACTGCGCGACGACGTGCGGGCTGTCCGTCTGGGCGGCCTGCGCGATCACGGTCGGGAGGCGCGCCAGCTCGCGGGCCACGGCCACCTCGAGCGGTCCCAGCAGGCGCCAGTCGGCGTCAGGCGTGTCGGCACCCGCGGGCGCCTCGATGCCGGCCTCGGCCGCGGCGCGAAGGATGCTGCAGGCGCGGGCGTGGGCGTACTGCACGTACGGCGCGGAATCGCCAGCGAGACTGAGCGCCTGCTCCCAGCGGAAGTCGATGACGCGCTTGGCCTCGGACTTGAGCATGGCGAAGCGTAGCGCTCCCACGCCGACCGCCCGCGCGACCTCGTCGGCGCTCTCGAGGTCGGGTTGCTTCTCGAGCACCACCGCCCGCGCTCGCCGCACAGCCTCCTCGATGACCGTGTCGATCGCCAGCGTCACGCCCTTGCGGCCGCTCATCGCTTGGCCCTCGAGCGTCACCACCTCGTAGGCCAGGTGGTGCAGGCTGTCCTCGTCCTTGCCGCCGCCGGTCATCTGCAAGGCGGTGCGGACGATCGTCTGGGGGTGCGACTGGCGCGCGTCGATGACGTTGACGGCCTGATCGCCGTGCGCGAAGGTGCGCCCGGGGACGCTCGCCTCGCCGTCGGGGGCGCTGCTCCAGAGCATCGCGCCAGAGGGCTGCTGCGTGAACGGCGCATAGCGCAGGCCCTCCAAGCGGCCTACCTTCCACAGGTGGTAGCCGATGTCCTTGGCGACGTACATGGCGTTGCCGTCGCTCCGCACGAGCACCACCTGCGACTCCTCCAGACCTGGCAGGAACTCGGAGACGTCCATCACCAGCGCGCCGGCGTACTTGCCGCTCTCGGGCCGGGTCACGCTCGGGAGCCGCTCCAGCACCTCCAACCCGCGCTGCAGGAAGCCCGCCGCGACCACGTCGGACTCCCACACCAGCAGGTCGTACTCGGCCCCGAGCGCGAAGCAGGTCTCGAGCTGGGCGCGCACGATGCGCTCGACCTCGCTGCGCAGTTCGCCGCGCTCCAGCCGGTGCATCACCGTCCGCACGCCGGCCTCGATGGCCTCGGCATCGTCCTCCTTGGCCTGGCCCAGGCGCACGTAGAGCTCGCCGAGCCAGTGGTCGTACTTCGGCGTACCCGGGTAGCTGGCGCCATAGTAGTCGAGCGCGAAGAGCGTCTCGCCCGCCTGGCGGCCGGTGTCGTCGATGTAGTTCTGGACCTCGACCTCGTACCCCGCCGCGCGCTCGATCCTCGCCAGCGCGTCGCCCAGGACGATGTTGCGCAGGTGGCCGACGTGCGCTTCCTTGTTGGGGTTGACGCTGGTGTGCTCGATCACCACCTTGCGGCCGTTGGGCGGCAGCTGCAACGGAGCGCGCAGCACGGCGCGGACGAAGGCGCCGGGGTCGACGAAGACGTTGAGGTAGGGGCCCACCACCTCGACCCGGTCGACGCCCTCGGGCAGCGCGAGCCGCTCGGCGATGGCGCGAGCGAGTTCGGCAGGGTTGCGCCGCAAGCGCTTGGCGAGCACGAACGCGACGGGGCTGCCGTAGTCGCCGGGCTTATCGAGGGGGACGCGCTGCACCGGCACGTCGAGGGAGTCGGGGTCGAGCGCGGCGTCGCCGGGCGCGTCGGCCAGCAGCCCCCGCACGGCGTTGCGAATGGCGTCCTGGAGGGCGGGAACGAGATCCTTCATCGCTCAGGACGCTACCACGCGTGGTGATGCGCCGGCGGGCACCGCGAGCGCTGCGGGTGACAGGAAGGACGCGTCCACCGCCCGCGTCGCAGGGCACGGTGAGGCTGGGGGCCGGGTGTATGCTGAGGCGTCGCAGGGCCGTTGAAGTGTCGGCCACGTCGCATACCCTCAGGGCCAGACGCGTACACTTGATAGATGCACACTCAGGTTCCTAGAACCTATCCCACTCATACATTCGCCCTCGCGCCTGACCGGAGGAGCCGTTGATGGCAGACACCCCCGAGCTTCCCGCCTTCGAGCGCCCCGTTCCGGTATGCCCGGTCCGCGGCTCCGTGCTCTTCCCCACCATGGTCATGCCGATCGACGCGGGCCGGCCCATCTCGATCCGGGCTATCAACGCCGCGCTCGATCGCGATCGGAGCATCGTCATCGTCTCGCAGCGCGACCGCGAGGTCGAAGAGCCCGGCGCCGGTGACCTGTATCAGACCGGCACCGCCTGCCACATCATGCGGATGAAGAAGAACCCCGACGGCAGCATCCAGATGCTGGTGCGGGCCGTCGCGCGGGTCGCCATCGAGCGCTACCTCACCGAGACCGGCGTGATCGAGGCCAACGTGCGACCGCTCGACATCCCGGTTGGCGAGAAGGTGCTGGTGGAGGCGGCCTTCCGCGAGCTCAAGGAGAAGTTCGGCGAACTCGTCGAGGCTGGCCACCGTGGCTTGCAGGCCGAAGTGGCGCAGTTCGTCATGAACCTCGAGGACCCCGGTCAGTTCGCCGACTACGTCGCCTACCACCTTGATTTCCGCGTCCAGGACAAGCAGGCCGTGCTCGAGGCCGAGAGCGTGGCCGAGCGGCTGCGCAAGGTGCTGGTGCTGATCGACACCGAGATCGAGCTGCAGGAGACGCAGCGCCGCCTCCAGCGCGAGGTCAAGGACGAGATCGACCGCAACCAGCGCGAGTACTTCCTGCGCGAGCAGATCAAGGCGCTGCAGAAGGAGCTCTCGGGCTCCGAGGATGAAGAGGACGAGGTCGAGGCCTTCCGCGAGAAGCTGGAGTCGCTGGAGCTGCCGGAGGCCGCCATGAAGGAGGCCCAGCGCGAGCTCAACCGCCTCTCGCGCATGCACCCCGACTCGGCCGAGGCCTCGGTCATCCGCACGTACCTCACCACCGTCACCGAACTCCCCTGGAACGTCCGCTCCGATGACAAGCTCGACATGGACGCGGCCTCCGAGGTCCTCGAGGAAGACCACTACGGCCTCGAGAAGGTCAAGGACCGGGTGCTCGAGTACCTGGCGGTGCGCAAGCTGAAGCAGGACCGTGCAGAGAAGGGCGAGCTCGAGGTCGCCGAGGTGAACCGCGGCCCCATCCTGCTGTTCGTCGGTCCTCCCGGCGTCGGCAAGACCTCGATCGCCAAGTCGATCGGCAAGGCGCTGGGGCGCGAGTACGTGCGCATCAGCCTGGGCGGCGCGCGCGACGAGTCCGACATCCGCGGCCACCGCCGCACCTACATCGGCAGCATGCCCGGTCGCATCATCCAAGGCATCCGCCAGGCCGGTACCAAGAACCCCGTGTTCCTGCTCGACGAGGTCGACAAGCTCGGCGTCTCGTACCAGGGCGATCCCAGCTCGGCGCTGCTCGAGGTGCTCGACCCGGCGCAGAACAACACCTTCGTCGACCACTACCTGGGCGTGCCCTTCGACCTCTCCGAGGTGCTGTTCGTGGCCACCGCGAACTACGCCCAGCAGATCCCCGAAGCGCTCATGGACCGCATGGAGCTGATCGAGTTCTCCTCCTACATCGAGCAGGAGAAGCTCGAGATCGCCAAGCGCTACCTG
>PXAU01000055.1 GCA_003567075.1 Trueperaceae bacterium | reverse complement strand
CCGAGCTGCTCTCCGACCAGGGTCGCTACCGCGCCGCCATGCGCCGGTACGGCGAGCTCAAGCCCGCCGCCGAGGCCGCGCGCGAGCTGCAGCAGGTCACGCGCGAAGCGGCCGAGGCGGCACAGCTGCTCGACGATCCGGAGCTGGCCGAGACGGCCCACGAGGAACTGGAGCTGCTCGAGGCGCGCGCCGAGGAGCTGCGCGCGGCGCTGCAGCGGGCGCTGCTGCCGCGCGACCCCTTCGACGACGACGACGTGATCGTCGAGGTCCGCGCGGCGGCTGGTGGCGACGAGGCCTCGCTGTTCGCGGCCGAGGTGATGGGCATGCACCACCGCTACGCCGAGTCGCTCGGCTTCGCGCTGGAGCCGCTCGACACCTACCCCACCGAGGTCGGTGGCATCTCCAAGGCCGCCTTCGAGGTACGCGGCCGCGGCGCCTACCGCGCGCTCAAGTACGAGTCGGGCGTGCACCGCGTGCAGCGCGTGCCGGTCACGGAGGCGCAGGGTCGCATCCACACCAGCACCGTCACGGTGGCCGTGCTGCCGATCCACGAGGCGGCCGAGGTGGTGCTCTCCCCCGACGACTACCGGGTCGACGTCTACCGCTCCTCGGGTCCCGGCGGGCAGTCGGTCAACACCACCGACAGCGCCGTGCGCGTCACCTACAAGCCCGGCACCGCCGAAGAGATCGTGGTCACCTGCCAGGACGGCAAGTCCCAGCACAAGAACAAGGAGAAGGCGCTCACGGTGCTGCGCGCGCGTCTGCTGGAGCGCGAGCGCGAGCGGGCGCAGGCCGAGGAGCGCGAGGCCAGGCTGGTGCAGATCGGCAGCGGCGAGCGCTCGGAGAAGATCCGCACCTACAACGTGCCGCAGTCGCGCGTGACCGACCACCGCATCGGCTTCACCACCCACGACCTCGACGGGGTGCTGGCCGGTCGCTTGGGACCGCTCACCGAGGCACTGGCGCAGGCCGACGAGGCGCGGCGTCTGGCCCAACGCGCCGACGACGCGCGGGCCGAAAGCGCTGGGGCCGACGGTGCCCGCGCCGAGAGCGCGCGCGGTGCGGGGGAGGCGAGGCGTGGCACGGCGTGAGTTCGTGGTGGCCGCCGCCATCCTCCTCGACGCGCAAGGGCGCGTGCTGCTCGTGGGCAACGACTGGCAGGGCTTCGGCCAGGTGCGCTGGACGCTACCGGGCGGCGTGGTGGAGCGGGGCGAGTCGACGCTCGACGCCCTGCGGCGCGAGGTGCGCGAGGAGACCGGGCTGGAGCTGACCACCATCGAGCACCTCGCCTACGCGGTGCACGTCGAGGATCAGCGCCGCAACGACCGGGCCGTCTCCTTCGCGTTCCTGGCCGGCTACGACGGCCTGCTCAACCCGCGCGATCCCGACGGCTTCATCGTCGAGGCGCGCTTCGTGCCGGTCGACGAGGTCGAGCGCATCATCCCCATCCCGCCCCTGCGGCAGCCGCTGGCGCACTACCTGCGCGACCGCGTGCCGGGTCGCTTCTACAGCTACGCCGGCTGGGACGGGCGCGGGCTCAAGAGCGTGGAGTGAGGGTGTGGCCTCGGACGCCGGCCCCGCACACCAGGCGGACAGCGTGCGCGAAGCGCCGCTGCCTCGCGCCTTCTTCGCCCGCCCCGCGGCGATCGTGGCGCGGGCCCTGCTGGGCGCAAGCCTTCGCATGCGGGCGGCCGACGGCGTCACCCGCTGCGGCCGCGTGGTCGAGACCGAGGCCTACGTCGGACCGCACGACCTGGCCTGCCACGCCGCCAAGGGCCGCACACAGCGCACCGAGGTGATGTTCGGCCCCGCCGGGCACGCCTACGTTTACCTGGTGTACGGCCTGCACGAGCTCTTCAACGTGGTCACCGGCGCCGAGGGCGACCCCCAGGCGGTGCTCGTGCGCGCGCTCGAACCCGCGCCCGGCACCAGCGGCCCGCGTGGCGAGCAGCGCGGCGACGGGCCCGGGCGCCTCACGCGCCTGCTGGGCATCGACCGATCGCTGCTAGGCCTGCCCGTCGATGCGCCGCCGCTGACCATCCACCCGGGCCGCCCGCCGCGCCGCGTGGTGGCCACCCCCCGCGTCGGCGTCGCGTACGCCGGGGCGCGCTGGGCCTCGGCGCGGCTGCGCTTCGTCGATGCCGACAGCGCTCAGCTGTCGCTGTCGCTGACGCGGCTGGGTCCTGCCGGGTACTCGTCGCGCGGCCGCACCGCGCCGTCGCGCACGCCCTCGACGTAGGGCTCGACGTGCAGCGTGGTGATCAGCTCGCTGAGCTGGCCGTGCACGTTGGCCTCGACGTCGGCGACCACCTCGTGCGCCTCGCGCACGCTGATGCCTGGGTCGACGAACACGTCGACCTCGGCGAAGCGCGCCCGGCCCGCACTGCGGGTGCGCAGCCGGTGGTAGCCGCGCACCGCGGGGTGCGCGTCAAGCGCGTCCATGATCACGCGCTCCTCGGCCTCGGGCAGGCGCTCGTCGAGCAGCCGCGAGAGGTTGGTGGTGAGCACCCTGACGCCCTCGCGCACGATGTTGGCGGCCACCACAAGCGCCACGATCGGATCGAGGCGTTCCCAGCCGGTGAGCGCCACCAGCGCCACCCCGACCAGCACGCCCGCCGAGGTCCACACGTCGGTGCGCAGGTGCCTCGCGTTCGCGATCAACCCGGGTGAGGCGTAGCGCCTTCCCTGGCGCAGCAGGTACGCCACCAAGGCGGCGTTGAGCGCGGTCGCGAGCATCACCAGCAGCATGCCCAGGCCCACCTGCTCCAGCGGCGCCGGCTGCAGGAGGCGCTGCCCGGCGGACCAGAGGATGGCGCCGGCCGCGACCAGGATCATCGCGCCCTCGAACACGCTGGAGAGCAGCTCCGCCTTCTGGTGGCCGTAGCGGTGGTCGAAGTCCGGCGGCCGGGCCGCGAGCCGCACCGCCGCGATCAGCGTGATGGCCGAGGCGACGTTCACGAACGACTCGGCCGCGTCCGAGAGGAACGACACCGAGCCCGTGATGGCCCACGCCACCAGCTTGAGCCCCACCACGACACCCGCGCCGATGAGGCTGATCCGGGCGGCGCGCGCTCGCGCCGGCCGTCCAGCGCCGGCTTCAGCGGCGGCCGTCGTCCTCGCTGCCGGCCGCTCCATCATCCTCGGTGTCGGCGGCGCCATCGTCCTCGGCGAACGCGTCTGCGTCAGCGCCCCAGTCGGCCTCGCCCTCGTCACCCTCAGCCTCGTCACCCTCACCCACCCCGAACGCGTCGGGATCGTCGGCCAAGGCAGCGAGCGCGGCCTCGAGGTCGTCACCCACGTAGTCGGTGACCGTCTCTGCGATGAGCGCCAGGGCGCGCTCGGCATCCTGGCTCGGCACCAGCACCACCGCGGCGCTCGACTCCCCCACCCCCAGGTGCGCCAAGACGTCGGGTACCCCGGCCGCCGGCCGCACCTGCGTGACGAAGCCCTCGTCCTCGAGCAGCGCCGCCACCATCTCGGCCAGCGGCATCGCCGGTGCCACGTCGACCACCGTCCAGGGGTCGCCGCTCAACGTCACGACGCTGCCCTTCACGCGCGCCCGCCAAGGCACGCCCCGATGAGCCCGCGGTAACCGGCGACGGCGGCGTGCAGTTGCGACACCGGCACGCGCTCTCGGCTCGTGTGCGCCAGCTCCGGGTCGCCCGGACCGAAGCCGATGATGGGCGCGCCCATGGCCGACAAGTGCGGGGCGTCGGTGGCGAACCACCAGGTGCCGGCCTCGACGCTGGTTCCCAGCGCCGCCGTGAGCGCCCGCCGCGCGATCGGCACCAGCGGGTGGGCCTCGTCCAGCAGATACGGCGGGTTCTCGCGCGGGAGCGTCATCGTCACCGCGCCGTCCTCGCTCTGGAACGGGCCCTCCGGAACCCACAGGGTCGCCTCGGGATCGAGCGTCTGCAGGCGCTCGAGCACGGCCTGTCGCGACTCGCCGGGCGTCATCCGGTAATCGACCACCAGCTCCGCCGCGCCGGGGACCACGTTGGTGCCGTCCTTGGGCCAGGTGACGAGCGACGTCGGGGTGGCGCTCGCGCACCCCACCCGCGCCACGCTCGGTAGTTTCAGCCCTTCAAGCGCGCCCACGAACCGGGCCGCTCGGGCGAGGGCGTTCTCGCCGAGTTCGGCGCGACCCGCGTGCGCCAGACGGCCCGGGAAGGCGACGCGCACCTCGCAGCGACCGCGGTGGCCGAGCATCAGCTGCAGGTTGCTGGGCTCGCCCACGATCACCATGTCGGCGCGCTGCGTACGCGCCAGGTAGCGCGCGCCAAGGCCACCGATCTCCTCCTGCACCACCCCGGTGAAGACGATGCGGCCCACCACGGAGTCGTCCGCGGCGCGGCGGGCGCCCACCGCCATGGCCGCCACGGGGCCCTTCATGTCGCAGGCGCCCCGGCCGTACACGAAGCCACCCTCGAGCGCGCCGCTGAATGGCGGGTGGGGCCAGGCGTCGGGGTCGCCGGCCGGCACCGTGTCGATGTGGCCGTTGAGCATCAGCGTCGGTCCCTCGCCACGCTGCAGCTCGCCGATGACGTTGCCGGCCGCGTCGACCCGCACGTCGTCGTACCCCAAGTCGCCCAGGGCACGGACCAACACCTCGGCGGCGGGCGATTCGCGGCCCGTTGGGCTCTCGGCCCGCACCAGGTCGCGCGTGAGGTCGACCACGACAGTATCCATGTGGGTCATCCTACACGGCACATCCCCTTCATCCCGGCTAGCATCGGGCGTGGCCTGGACCTGCCCCTCGTGCGGGCACGACAATCGCGGCGCCGCGCTCGTGTGCGACGCCTGCGGCGTGGCGCGGCGCTGGCACGAGGACCCGCCGCTCGACATCCCACCACCGCCGCCCTGGTACCACGTCGGCGCCGCCTGGGCCGCCCTCGCCTACGGCGCCCTGGCGGCGGGCGGCGCCCTGGTGCTGCTCGTGCCGGGCTGGCTGGAGGCACTCGGGATCGGCCTCCCGTGGGTGCTGCTCGAGGTCGGCCTCACCGGCGCCGCCGGCTTCACCGCGCTGGTGGAGGCCTTCTGGCAGCGGCGCTTCAACCGCACGTCGCTCCAAACGCCCCAGACCTTGCGCACGGGGCAGCCCTTCGAGGCCACCTTGTCATTGGTGCCGTACCAGAATCTGGAGCGTGTCTCGGTGCGCTTGGAGCTGGTGGACCGCTACTACGAGCACACGACGCGCCAGGGGCGCCGCCAGACCCGCACCCGCAGCCGCGTGCTCGACCGCTTCGACCTCCAGCGCGGCGAGAGCATGCGCGGCCGCCGCGAGCACGTGTTCCAAGCGTCGTTCCTGGCGCCGGCGCCGAGCCCTGCGCAGCACGACGTCGCGACCGAGCTGGCAGCCTCGATGCTCGGCGGCGTCGGGTTCCTGGTGCCCGGCTTGGGGCACTACGCGCGCAACCTGCGGGAGCACGGCGGCTTTTTCGTGCGCGCCGTGGTGCGGGTGGGCCTCTGGCGGCGCGTCTACGAACAGCGCGTGGTGGCCGTCATGGTGCCGATGGCAACGGATTGACGCTTGGATCGACGCGCGCATCGGGGCGCCACGCGTAGCGCGTCAGGTCGACGCCGGACGGCCCCACCACCACGCCCTCGGCTCGCAAGAGCGCCTCCTGCAGCGCACCCGTCCCGACCTTGTGGGTCGAGATGCCGCCTGACGCGTTGACCACCCGGTGCCAGGGCAGGTCGTGGGCATCGCCGCTGCGATAGAGCACCCCACCCACCTGCCGGGCGGCACGCGGCGCGCCCGCCAGCAAGGCCACCTGACCGTACGTCGTCACGCGGCCATAGGGGATCGCGCGCACGACCGCCAGCACCCGCTCGCGGAAACTGGCGGCGGCTTCGGGCTCGAGCGCCTCGATGGGTGGCTCGCTCACGCTCGCAGCCTACCCCCAGGCGGTACACTCGCGCCCGTGCGAGGCCGACCCCATCAGCGCGCCGAGGGCCCGACGTGAGCACCGGCGATCCCGTCCTGGACGGCTGGCTCTTCGCCGCCTCGTGGCTCTTCCTGGCGGGCATCGTGCTGGTGGTCGCAAGCGCCGTTCCGGCCCTCGCGCGCCAGTTCCCGCGGTTGCTCGTGACGGGCTTCATGCTCGCGCTGGCGTCGCTGGTGGTAGTGCTGGTCGCGGCGCTGGCGCTGGGGTGACGGTGGCGCTGCCGGCTCTTCGAGCGCCGACCCTCGGCTGCCGTCCCGGCGCGCACCGGCCTGCTACCGGCGCGCTGCTAGGATGGCGCTCGTGAACGGCACCATCCGCCCCGTACCGAGCCGCCCCGGAGACCGGACGGCGTCGCGGCCATGAGGACCCACGTGCTCACGTACGGGTGTCAGATGAACGAGTACGACACCCTCACCATCCAGTCCGAGTTGGTCTCAGGCGGGCACGAACTCGTGGACGCGCCGCAAGACGCCGAACTCATCCTGCTCAACACCTGCGCGGTGCGCGGCAAGCCGGTCGAGAAGGTGGTGTCGCTGCTGGGCGACCTGCGCCAGGAGCGCCGCCGTGGCCGCCATCTGGCCATCGGCCTGATGGGCTGCCTGGCGCAGCTCGAGGAAGGCCAGGCCATCGCGCGCAAGTTCGGCGTCGACGTCGTGATCGGTCCCGGCGCCATCACCGAGATCCTGCCCGCCATCGAGGCGCTGGAGCGGCGTCGTGCCGGCAGCGATGGAAACCCGCGCCGCGACGGCGCGGCCACGCGCCACGCCGGCGCGCCGGTCGAGCACCTGCATTTCCGCGACGACCTCGTCGAGCACGTCACCCCTCCCCCGCCGCCCGGTACCCAGACCGGCTTCCTGACGATCATGCGCGGCTGCGATCACCACTGCACCTACTGCATCGTCCCGACCACCCGCGGTCCGGAGGTGTCGCGGCCGCTGGCGGCGATCCTGCACGAGGCCGAGGCCATGCGCGAGGCCGGCGTGCAGGAAGTTGTGCTGCTGGGGCAGAACGTCAACTCCTACGGGCTGCACGATCCCGACCTGCCGTCGTTCGCGGAGCTGCTGCGACTGGTGGCGCGCGTCGGCATCCCGCGGGTGAAGTTCACCACCAGCCACCCGATGAACTTCACCAGCGACGTGATAGACGCCATCGCCGAGGAACCGAACGTGTGCGACTACATCCACCTGCCGGTGCAATCCGGCAGCGACCGGGTGCTCCGGCGCATGGCGCGCGAGTACCGGCGCGAGCGCTACCTCGAGATCGTGCGCGAGATCCGCACCAAGATCCCCGACGTGGTGCTCTCCACCGACGTGATCGTCGGCTTCCCGGGCGAGAGCGAAGCAGACTTCGAGCAGACGCTGTCGCTCTACGACGAGGTCCGTTTCGAGCACGCCTACATGTTCATCTACAGCGCCCGTCCCGGCACGCCCGCGCACACCCACTTCGACGACATGCCGCGCGAGCTGAAGACCGAGCGCTTGGGGCGGCTGATCGAGCGCCAGAAGCACTGGTCGCTGGAGGGCCACCGGCGCTGGCTGGGCCGCACGCTTCGGGTGCTGGTCAAGGAGCGCGCCAAGGACGGCCAGTACGTGGCCGGTCACTCCGACCAGAACCACACCGTGCTGATGCCAGCCGACCAGGTGCGACGCTTGGGCCTGCACCAGGTGCGCGTCGAGCACGCCACCCCGCACACGCTCTACGGCGTCGTGGAGGG